>JALTPW010000952.1 GCA_026999335.1 Chromatiales bacterium | reverse complement strand
GCATCAGCAGTGACGATGAACCCGACCTCTGGCAACAGAGTCTTAGTGGTGAAATCGAACACTGGATCGAACTCGGCCAGCCCGATGAAAAACGCATTCGCAAGGCCTGCGGCCGCGCCCATCGCGTAACCCTTCACCCCTACAGTGGCAGCAGTGCCGATATCTGGTGGTCGCAGAATGGTGACCGCCTGCAACGCTTCGACAATCTCGACGTCACCGCCTTTCCCGTCGAGGCCGGTGTTGCCCTGGCACCCATGGCGCGACGCAATATGCAGCTACAGTGCAATATTCAGGATGGTGAGGCATGGTTTTCCGATGGCGAGCACGACGTGACCATCAGGCCAAAAAAGTGGAAAGCCTCATGATTCGATCCGCCAATACACATAAATCAACGCCGACAGATTTTGTGAAATTTGCGTGTATTGGCGTTCATTTGCGGATACCGCTGGCAGATAATCCTTGATGAGATACAGTGACCACCCCTTGATCTCATCGAACATGCGTCCGAGATATTCGCCGGTCACACCGAGGATCATGAGATGGATGCCGCCGAGAAACAAAACAACAACCAACAGGGAAGGATAACCGGCAACGGGGTTGTCAAAAAACAGACCGGTAGGGTGGGCACGCCAATGTCATTAAGTTAACAAAATGATGATTGTTTTGTAGGTTGGTGGTGAGCTTGCGAACCCCAACGAAACTAACAATGCTGGGATTCCTGCGTCACCACCAACCGAGAAATAAGCAGGACATCCGGCTTAACTTAATGGCATTGGTGGGCACGCTGTTTGTGCCCACGTACAATCTGCTTATCCCGCTCCGCGTGGGCACAAACAACGTGCCCACCCTACAAAAGCATGACTTTCAGCGCTCCCGCCGCACATCCAAGCGATCCCGCAAACGATCACCCAACAGATTCACCGCCAGTACCACCAACGCCAACGCCACCCCCGGCACCAGCACCATATGCGGGGCCACCAACAGATAACGCGCACCATCGCGAATCATCGCCCCCCATGAGGCCGCCGGTGGCTGCACACCAAGACCAAGAAACGACAAGCCTGCTTCGGCAATAACCACTCCGGCAACACCAAAACTGGCCTCGACAATCAACGGGGCGAGGATCAGCGGCAGCAGATGGCAGCGCAGAATCCGCACCGGCCCCGCGCCCAGCACCAGTGCAGCCTGCACGTGCTCACGGTGTTTGAGGCTCAGCACCTGGGCGCGGGCCAGGCGTGCATAGCCCACCCAGCCCACTGCGGACAGCGCCAGCACCACGTTGTCGATACCGGGACCGAGGATACCGGCAAGGGCAATGGCGAGCAGGATGCCGGGGAAAGCCAGGAAGATATCGATGATACGCACGATGACCAGATCCCACACACCACCCAGATAGGCACTGGTGGCACCGATCACCGTGCCCAGCAAGGCAGAAATGCCGACGACCCAGACAGCGACCAGGAATGAGGTCTGCGCGCCGCTGACCACCCGCGCCGCCAGTGAGCGGCCGAGATCGTCATGGCCCAGCAAAGCGCCCTCCCCCGGCGGCGCCAGTATCTGCGGCAGGTGGATCACCTCGGGCGAGAGTGGCAGAAAGGGGCCAAGCACTGCGGCCAGCGCCCACACCACCACCACTGCCAACGGCAGCCACAGACCGAGCAGTCGTGCCATCACTGCCCACCCCCCACGCGTATGCGCGGATCGGCGACGGCGTAAGCCACATCGGTGAGGGTGTTGACGAGCACGTAAGTGAGGCTGATGAGCAGCACACAGGCCTGCACCAACGGATAGTCGCGGCGCTGGATGGCCTCGATCACCAGCTGACCGAGACCGGGCCAGGAAAACACCACTTCGGTAATCACCGCACCACCCAGCAGGGCACCCAGTTGCAGGCCCAGCAGGGTGATCACCGGCAGCAGGGCGTTGCGCAAGGCGTGTTTCCAAATCACCACCCGCGGACTGAGGCCCTTGGCGCGGGCGGTGCGGATGTAGTCTTCGTTGAGCACGTCCAGCAGGGTGGCGCGCAGCATACGCGAGAGGATGGCGGCCAGGGCGGTGCCGAGGGTCAGCGCCGGCAGCACCAGCGAGCCCGGCCCCTCGCGGCCACTGACCGGGAACCAGCCCAGCCAGAGGGAGAACGCCAGAATCAGCAGCGGGCCGAGCAAAAAATTGGGAATAGCCACACCGCCGAGGGACACCCCCATGGCGAGGTGATCCCACACCGAATCCTTGCGCACTGCCGACAGCACACCCAACGGAAAGGCGATCAGCACCGCCACCAGCAATGCCGCCAGCGCCAGCTCCAGGGTGGCCGGCAGACGCTCCAGCAGGATGTCACTGATCGGGCGTTTGGAGTGCAGTGAAGTGCCGAGATCGAGGTGCAGCAGGCCATTGAGATAGTTCAGAAATTGCACGCCGATGGGCTGATCCAGGCCCAGGGCCTGGCGCAGGGCCTCACGATCCGCCGGCCGTGCCGATTCACCCAGCATGACCTCCACCGGGTCGCCCGGCACCAGGTGGATGAGAAAAAAAACCAGGCACATGACGCCGAAAATAACGATGACGGCACTGAGAAGGCGGGCTAACAGGTAGTGCAAAAGTGAGGGCTCCGAGAATGTGCGTGGGCGCATTGTAGCGCAGGCGGGCCGGCTCTGGCCCGCACACTGGAATATGTACCGGCACTCAAGCCACCACCAGGACTGCCGCTAATAACAATGGAAACAACCGGGATTTCCAAGCATCAAGGGCAAAATACACCACCAAGGCGTTTTCCAGGCCGCAACCCAGCCACAGAAGATGGACTTTTGACCGTCATGCCGACCATAAACAATCTGACAACACCCTCTTGGCTCAATACCTTCGGCGCACCGGCGGCATGGCTGATGGGGCAGCTCTCACTGGGCCGCAAGCTGGCATTGCTCGGCCTCAGCGGCAGCCTGCCTGTCGCCCTGCTCGCCCTCGGCAGCGGAGCCAGCCAGTCCCTGGCTCTGCTGGGCGGACTCAGCGCCCTCAACCTCTATCTGCTGCTGGGCCACTATCTGGCCAACCGGCAATGGCTGGCAGCCTTGCTGCAAGGCTTACCGGTAATCAAAAACCACCGCGAATACGCCCCCCTGCAGCGATATCTGGCACAGAGCACTCGAGAGCACATGCGCATCCTCGAGCGCGCCCGCGCCGCCGCAGACGAAGTCAACGGCGCCGCACGCGAGCAAAGCGACCGCGCGGAAACCAGCTCTGTTGGCGCCATAAAACACAGTACGGCGGTCAGTGCCATTGCCTCGGCCATCGAGCAGATGGCCGCCAGCGTCCGCGCTATCGACGCCCAGGCACGCGAGACCCACGAGGCCTCTACACAGGCCAGCGGCCAAGCCAGCGAAGGTGAACAGATCGTGCAGCAGGCGGTGGACAAGATCCGCAATGTGGCGGACTCAGTGCAGGAATCGGCAGGCCAGATCGGCGCCCTGAGACAACGCTCAGAACAAATCGGCTCGATCATCGGCGTCATCGAATCCATCTCCGGGCAGACCAATCTGTTAGCCCTGAATGCCGCCATCGAGGCCGCCCGTGCGGGCGAACAGGGACGCGGTTTTGCCGTGGTGGCCGACGAGGTACGCACGCTGGCCGGTCGCACCCACGATGCCGCCAACGAAGTAACGAAGCAGGTGCAAATGATCCAGTCCGATATCCAGGGCACAGTGAAGTGCATGAAGACGGTGACAGAATCCGTGGAACACGGTGTCACCCTGTCGCAGCAGGCCGGCGAGGCCCTGACCAACATTCGCCAGGGCACCACACAGACGGTGGAACGGATCATCGAGATCAGCAATGCCATCAGCCAGCAGGGCAGCGTCAGTGAAGATATCGCCCGGCACATCGACGATATCCGCCAGATGGCCAGCAGTGAAGGCGAGAATATCGCCAATGTCAACACCACCTCGCAATACCTGCTGCAACTGGCCGAGCGCATGCACCACGTATTACAGGTGGAAAGCAAATCATGACGCCTGTGCTGCTACTGCCCGCGGGCATGCTGGCCGTCAGCGGTTACCTGTTCCAGCACCTGCGCGGCCAGCGCTGGCGACAGGCCCATCAGCGCCTTGCCACGCTGGACGATATCCGCAGCCTGCGCCAGCTGCTGGAAAAAATCCCCCAGCACCGAGGCATGGCCAATGCCTTTCTGCAGGGTGACGCCAGCTTTGGCGCCAAGCTGCAAACCCAGCAACAACACATCGACGCCGATGCACATATTCTCACCCGGCTGGCCGGGCAGACCTGTTGCCGGGTGGTCAGCGAACGCATCCAGCGCATCGGGACACAGTGGTCAACCATCAAGCAGGAACTGCAACACTTCAGCTCCCCCCACAGCTTCGCCCTGCACAGCGAACTGATCGGCGAAATTCTCTATCTCATCAATGATCTGAGTGAGAAACAGGGCCTGTTGGACGAAGACAGCGGATTCACCCCGTTGGCCAACGCCGCCATCAACCGGGTGCCCCTGGTCACCGAGACCCAGGGCCAGGCGCGCGGCATGGCCACGGGCGCCGCAGCACAGCAGGCATGTGGTATTCCAGAGCAGGTGAAGCTGCGCTATCTGCTGGCACGCACACGTAGCGCCATCGGCATGGCCAACGACGAATTGCGGGGCAACGTCGAGGCCCGGGGACTGGGCGACAGCCTGATCGCCACGGAGGACTTTCTGCGCCTGCTGGAGACACGGATACTGGAAACGCAGCGCATCGACATTCCGCCCACCGAGGTGTTTGCCGCCGGCACCCAGGCCATCGACCGGAGTTTCGTATTACTGGATCAGCTCATCGATACCCTGCGGCAGCGGCTGGCGGCCGATGCCACGCGTTGCAAGCATCAATGGCGGCTGTCGCAAATAATCGCCACGACCCTGCTGGCACCAGCGGCCTGGCTGGTGTGGTTGGCGGTGTGAAAGCGCAACGGGCCAACCCCACCGTAGGAGCGGGCCATGCCCGCGATTTTTTCCAACGCAAACGATGCGGTTCGCTACCGCTCACCAGCATCCTACAAAAAAACCGCAACAACTTGCCTTCATACGCACCTTCAACAACTCATACAACCAGCGGCACAGATAAATCTGACCGCCTAAAGGCGATGGTTTCAACCTTAAAACAAGACGAATAAAACGGGCTAATATTCGCGGCTGAGGCCGCTTCTACAATATCCAAAATATCCAAAGCGACAAGCTCTGTGGTGAAGGGAAAAACCATCGCGGGCATGGCCCGCTCCTACGGCGCAACCTCTGCATCGCGCACACAGCGAAAACCCACATCGGTATTTTTACTGTCCGGTACTGCAAAACCACGCATGGCACTGCGGAAGAACTCCGACAGGGCATAATGGCCCATACCCCCACCACCGCCACGAATCACGCGGTTTTTTTCACCAAAGGCCTCGGCGACGAAATAATCGGAGCCCGGATAGGGCTTGTACCAGTCGGCCACCCATTCCCAGGCATTGCCGGCCATATCGTACACCCCGTAAGGTGAGCGGTTCTTTTCGTAATAGCCCACCGGGGCCATGCCCTCGTCCCAGTCCTCGTTGTCACCGGTGTTGGCCAGGCCGGCATCCCAGTCATTACCCCAGGGAAATTCACGCCCATCGCTACCGCGTGCAGCCTTTTCCCACTCAGCCTCGCTGGGCAGGCGCTTGCCGGCCCAATGGCAGTAACGGTTGGCCTCGAACCAGGTGACGCCGGTAACCGGCAGCACATCCTTGGCCTGCTGGTCGGCCATCATCAGGCGCAGCAATTCAGCACGCCCGCTGCGACGAGTGTCGATGTCCAGTTTGAAATATTCCGTGGCGATCCAGCGTAAAGACTTCAAATCTGTAGCACGCAGGCGATCTTCACGCAGATTGTAACCATTCTGTGACCACTCGAAGGGTTCCGGTATCTTGCGGGCCTGTATAAAGAGCCGGTACTGGCGATGAGTGACTTCATGTTTATCGATCCAGTAGGCCGGCAGTTCCATCGTGCGCTGCGGGTGTTCGTCGAGATACAGCGGCTTGACCAATCCATACTCGTCCTGCTTGCCTACGTCGTCGGTCTTGTCGCTACCCATGATGAAGGGGCCGGCCGGGATCAGCACCATGTCGTCCTGCGGCGCGGTGAGTGGCGCGGCGGCGGATGGCGAGGTTGCCGACTCGTTACAGGCACTCAGTCCCAGGCCGGCAAGCAGCGGAAACAGGACACCGCAAACGCGGCCACAGGGGAAATTTTTCGCTGAAAACATAAAATCTATGCAATAAATAAATGGAGATTATCAGGCTGTTCAGTTTTATCGGCCAGTGCCGATAGCTCATACAGGCACAAGCCACCCACAAGGGCACGGGTACTCCGTCCAGATTATATTGACGAAGTACTGGCCTCCGCCGCAGGAAGTATGCCTGAAAATGCAGGCAGACGGTGAGCAACGGCAGATACTGATCCAGACGATAGAAAAAACACAAGCGATGAATCTCTTCGACGATGAACACCCCGCAGTCGCTGATATGCGGCAGCGCATAGAAGCCACCACCGAGTTACCGGCCATGCCTGAAATCGCCCAGGCCCTGCTCAAACTCAGCAGTAATCCAGACGGTAATCTGCAGGATCTGGTCGATATTATCGAACATGACCCGAGCATCACGGCACAGCTCATGCGCTATGCCCGTTCGGCCTTTTTTGGTTACAGCGCTGAGATCACCTCGCTGCAACAGGCGGTGACCGCCGTGCTGGGTTATGGCCTGAGTCTCGACATCGCCATCGGCCTGTCGCTGGGCAAGGCCTTCAATATCCCCAACTTCGGCCCCATGGGCCTGTATCCCTTTTGGCGTCACGCGGTGTACAGCGCTGCCCTGTGCCAGCGTCTATCCTATTGCATCTCCGGCCCACAACGCCTGCAACCCGGCATGGCCTTTCTCGCCGGCCTGCTACACAACTTCGGCGTGTTACTGGTAGCTCACCTGTTCCGTCGCGAGGCATTGCAACTG
>JALTPW010000951.1 GCA_026999335.1 Chromatiales bacterium | reverse complement strand
TAGGCGTTCTTTATACGTTACACCACACTAGGTACTGTTCTGAATCGGGTAAACCGTGCAGCATCAGGGCATTCGAAAGAGGAGAGTCCGGCTGTAAGCGACCAATTTCCAGTATCAGCTCACTAGGGATGTTTGTCAGGGATTGGGGAAAACCAGGGGCATTTTTTATAGCTGAACCTCCCATTCCATTGGGTGATTTGATTGGGGTGCACATAAATGGATTGCTCAGATTTGTGAACCCACCTTCGTCAGATTTGTGAACCCACCTTCGGAAGTTTAGAAGCTGATCAAGAATTGTCAAATGCTGCTGCAATTGCCAGAGTTTTCCCGTCACCACCTGAATGGCTGTCAGGCAATTTGTTGTGTTCACGGTCATGTTTTTGTGAGTGTTTTGGGAAAGGAAACAAAAAAGGCGGCACATCGCTGCGCCGCCTTTTACTGTTGATTGCCGCCGGTAAAGTCGTGTGTTACTGGGTTGAAAACTCCTCTTTGACAATCTTTGGTGTGACAAAGATGAGCAATTCCTTTTTGGTGTTTTGCTCGAGCGTGGTACGGAACAGTACGCCGACGAAGGGCAAATCGCCCAGGAAGGGTATGCCGTCGCGCTGTTCCGTGTTGGTGGTCTCGTAAATGCCACCCAACACTACGGTTGCACCGTTGTTCATCAGCACCTGGGTTTCCACCTGCTTGGTGTCGATGCTGGGTACGCCGGCAAAGATCTGGCCAACACTGTCCTTGGTGACCTTGAGGTCGAGGATGATACGGTCGTCCGGGGTGATCTGCGGCGTGGCGCGCAGGCTCAGCACGGCCTTTTTGAAGGAAATATTGGTGGCGCCGCTGGAAGAGGCCTGCTGGTAGGGGATTTCCGTACCCTGTTCGATCACGGCCTCCTGCCGATTCGCGGTAATCACGCGCGGATTGGAGACCACTTCACCGCGGCCTTCCTGTTGCAGTGCTGACAGCTCCAGATCCAACAGGGTGTTGGCGCCGAGCAGCGAGAAGGCGATGCGGCCGGCATTGGTGGCCGCAATAGGGAAGTTGACGTTCATTCGCTGGTCGATGCCTGCCGCGCCGGTCGGCACCTCGATGGGGTAAGCGCTACCTGTGTTCGCTTGGTTTGACATCGCCGAGGCGACCATGACGTCGGTGGCATTCGCCGTGCCCGAGGTCATCAGCAGGTTGTCGCCCACATCGCTAACGTCTGTCACCCCAAAGCGTACGCCGAGATTTTTGGCGAAATCGTCAGTGGCGATGACGATACGGGACTCGATCAGCACCTGGCGTATGGGGATATCCAGAGAGGTAATCAGGTTGCGGACAGCCTCCAGTCGATCGACGGTATCGGAGATCAGCAGCACATTGGTGCGCTGGTCGATAGCGACTTCGCCACGTTCGGAGAGCAGGCCACCTTTGCTTTTCAACAGGTCTGCGATTTCTGTCGCCTTGGCGTAGTTGATCTGGATAATGTCAGTTTTCAGCGGAGCCAGTTCCTCCACCTGTTTTTGCGCTTCCAGTTCAAGGCGTTCCTGGGCGGCGATTTCCTGGCTGGGGGCGACGAGGATGACGTTGCCGGCCTTGCGCATGGCAAGGCCCTTGGTTTTCAGGATGATGTCCAGTGCCTGATCCCAGGGCACGTTTTTCAGACGCAGGGTCAGGCTGCCGCGTACGGAGTCGCTGGTGACCATGTTCAGGCCGGTGAAGTCGGCGATAAGCTGTAGGACGGCGCGTACTTCGATGTCCTGGAAGTTCAGCGACAGTTTTTCACCGGTGTAGCCGAATTCATCTTTTTTCTTGGCGGCCGCTTTTTCCTTGGTAACCTCCTTTACTTCGATGGTGTAGGTGTTGCCGGCATGGTAGGCCAAGTATTCGTAGTCACCGGATGCCGAAATAGCGAGGCGGACACGGCCATCGACCTGGCTGGCGTCGATGTACTGCACCGGGGTGGCGAAATCGATAACGTCGAGGCGTTGCTGGAGGTTTTTGGCCAGACTGCTGTCGGCGAATTCGACGAAGATCTGGCGGCCGGATTCGCCGGTACTGACGGGGATGTTCTGGTCGGAGAGGCTGACAATGATACGTCCTTCTCCTTGGGTGCCACGGCGGAAGTCAATGTTTTTGATGTGATGCAGGCTTGCTACGGGGCTGGCCTTTGCCGTGGATCCCTGTGTGGGGGTTGCGGCGGCGCGGCTGCCAGCGATGGTGAGGATGACATCGTTCCCGGAGACCTCGCTTTCAAAGGGAATAAGCTGAACGAGATTGAGGATGACGCGGGTACGGTTGCCGGCCTCGACAGCGGTGACACTTTTAGCGAAGCCGATACCGATGTTTTTATTCTTCCAGTTCAGGTTGCTGGCGGTCTGTGGAAAATCGAGTACCACCCGGGCTGGGTGATCGATAGTGAAGCTGCCGGGTTTGACGGCGGGGCCATTGAATGTCAGGCGCACCTGCACACTGTCGCCGGGTAGGGAGGTAAAGGTGATGTTATTCAGGCTGAGCAGATTGCTGTTTGCCGGTGCCGTGTTCGCCGGTTTTGCCGCAGCTGCCGGTACGGGTTTGGCGACAGGTGCGGGCGTGGTTGCACGGTCTGTCGAGTCCGCGGCCAGTGTGATGTAGAGGTTCTTTCCTGCGCTGCGAACGTCATAGTCGACAAGCTTGTCGACATTGATCGTTACGCGGGTGCGGCCGCTGGCCTGCACGGCCTTGATGTCCTTTGCGGCCCCGGTTTCAACGGGTAGCGGCAGGTTCCAGGGGAGGTTGTTGCTCACGCCCGGCAGATCCAGCGAGATACGGGCGGGGTTTTCGCTGGTGAAGTCCTCCGTTTGTGGTACTTCGCCGGAAAGCGCCAGACGTATTTCGACGCGACTGTCGTCGAGCTTCTTGAAATCAATGAAATCCAGGGTGGTTTCGGCAAGTGCTTGTGCTTGGGCAAAAACGGTCAGGCCAGCCAGTGCGATCCCAGTAAGTAGTTTTTTCATCCATTTTTCCCGCGTCTTGTGAGACTTGTCGCTTGTTGTGCTGATTTTTTTCATGCAGTTGATAATGCCCATATCCAGTGTCCTCGCTGGCATCATTCGCTGACGGTCAGGGTTGTGTGCCTTTCGATCCAGCCGCCGAGTCCATCCGGTACAATTTCTTTCAACTCTACCTCGGTCTCGGTAATCTTGATGACTTGGCCATTGTCCTGGCCCATGTGTTGGCCCGTGGTGGCACGATGCAGGGTGCCATCCGAGGCAATGACCAGTGCCCAGCGACGGCCATTTTTCTCGATGGAGCCCACCATACGCAGGCTGCCCAGGGAGAAGTGCTCCAGCGCTTCTCGCTCCCGCTTCAGGTCGGGTTGCAGGTCTGTGTTGGGAGCCCTGGCATTTTCTATGGCTTTTTCCGGCGGCTCAAAGGGATCGCGCAGCGACGTTTCGTCATAAGTAAATACTTCGTACTCCAGTCGCTCGGGGAGCGGTGGAATACTGCTTTTTTGCCGCTGTTCGATCTCCTGGACATAGGTTTCCAGGTCGTCCGTGTCTTTTCCTCCGCAGCCGCCCAGGCCGATGGCCGACAGAAGGGCGAGTATACACCATCTCCTGGCCGGGGTTGCTCGGCGGTTAGCCTGCTGCTGTGCGCGAGTTGGGGCGTTGTGGCTCATTATCTGCCCTTCCTTTTGCGAGTGTTACTGGCGGACTTCTCGTCTTCATCGAGATAACGATAGGTCTTTGCGGTGGCCGACATGGTCAGTTGACCGCGCTTGTTGTCGTCTTTGCTTTTGGCTTTGTGTGTGATGGTGAGGTCATGCAGCGTGACGATGCGAGGCAGTGCGGCAATACCGCTGACGAAATTACCAAATTCGTGGGCGGTACCGATGACGCGCAGCTGAATGGGGAGTTCGGCATAAAATTCCTTGGGGATTTCGGCGGCGGGTTTGAAGAGTTCAAATTCAAGCCCGGTCTGAATGCCGACATGGGAGACATCGACAAGCACCTCGGCCACTTCGGTCTTGCCGGGTAATTGCTGCAGCAGGGTGCCGAAGGTGTGTTCCATTTCCTCCATCTGCTCTTTATAGGCCTCCAGGTTGGCGGCCTTGGCCTGTTTCTTTTCAAATTCGGCCTTGAGGGTGATTTCCTTGGCTTCCGCTTGTTCCAGGGTCAACAATTGGTCGCTGATATCCAGGTAATAGCCGAGGAACAATAGGGTTCCGCAGAGCAGGGCAACGACAATGGCGCGTGCCGCGGCGGGCCAACTGCCAATATTGTTGAAGTCAAGATTGTTGAGGTCGAGGTCGAGGTTCATTTTTCTTCCTTCTCCACCTTGCCGTTGGTCAGGTTCACCGTGAGCTTGAACCAGCTGTCATCCTTATAGGGTGCCTTGCCGGTCTCGATAACGGTCAGCCTGGGATTGGTAAACCAGGGAGAGAGACTGAGGTTGCGCATGAACTCGGAAATATCCTCGTTGGAGTCGGCAACACCCTCGAGATGGATCTCGCGGCCTGTACGGTTCAGCTTGATCAGATAAACCTGCTCGGGAATGATTTTTGCCGTCTCATCGAACAAATGGACGATTTCGGAGCGGCTGCTTTGCAACTCCTGGATGATCTGCATACGCGCCAGCAGGGCCTGTTTTTCCCTCTCCAGGCTTTCGATTTCTTTGATTTCCGTGTCGACGCGGGTGATTTGATCCTGGAGGAAGGTATTGCGAGCCTGTTGGCCTTCGATGATGCCATTGATTTGGATGTGCGTTAGCGCAATGATGCCAAGCATAAGTATGGCGGCGCCGGCGGCAATGTTGATAAACAGCCGTTGCCGTTCACGTCGGAGTTCTTCGCGCCAGGGGAGCAGATTAATATGTGGCATCAGTCAAAGCTCCTCAACGCCAGACCGCAGGTAATCATCAGGGAGGGCGCATCGTTACTCAGCGCCTGCGCCTTGATGCGCGAGGCCAGGGCCATGTTGGTGAAGGGGTTTGCGATGGATGTGCTGGTGCTGATACGCTCCTCGATCAGTTCATCCACGCCGGGGATTGAAGCGCTGCCGCCAGCTAGAACAATGTGGCTGACGGCGTTGTGTTGACTGGAGGAAAAGAAGAATTGCAGGGAGCGGCTGACCTGCTGCGCCATGGCGTCCTTGAAGGGATCCAGAACCTCGGGCACGTAATTGTCCGGTAGCCCGCCCTGGCGCTTGGCCATGCCGGCTTCCTCGTAGGACAGGCCGTAGCGGCGTTGGATCTCTTCGGTCAACTGTTTGCCGCCGAACACCTGATCGCGGGTATAGATGATCTTTTCGTCATGTAGCACGCTGAGCGTGGTCATGGTGGCGCCGATATCGACAATGGCGATGGTCTTGTCGTCGGTGCCGCCAGGGATTTGTGAGGCAATGAGTGGAAACGCATTTTCCAGTGTGTAGGCCTCGATGTCGACGATCTTGGCGTTCAGTCCACCCAGTTCTACGGCGGCGACTCGGGAGTCGACGTTTTCACTGCGTGAGGCGGCCAGCAGGACATCCAGCGTGTCGGGATTGTTTTCCGAGGCGCCGAGGATTTCAAAATCCAGATTGACCTCTTCGAGCGAATAGGGGATGTATTGGTCGGCCTCCAGTTCGATCTGGCTCTCGATCTCTTCTTCTGAGAGGGTGGCCGGCATGGTGATGATCTTGGTGATTACCGAGGAACCGGCGACGGCAACGGCCGCATTCTTGGTACGGCTGCCTGAGCGCTTGACCGCCCGACGGACGGCCTCACCAACGGCTTCGACGTCGGTGATGTTTTTTTCCACCACCGAGTTGGGTGGCAACGGTTCCGCTGCATAGGCCTCAACGCGATAGCCCTCGCCCTGCCGGCTCAATTCCAGCAGTTTTACCGAGGTGGAGCTGATATCCAGGCCGATGAGAGGGAGAGATTTTTTACTAAATAACGATGCTAACCGCACGTTGTCCTTCCTGTCGTTTCATGCAGGTAAGCAGATTATCGGTAGTTATACGACAAACTTTACGATAGATCAAAACTGCACATGAGAAAAATATATTGGGTTGATCTTATTAGAGGTTTTATACTCTGTCGACTCCGTCTACGTTTAACTGCATGAACCCCATCACAGAAACCCCCTCTGAGAAGCCTTGCTGGCCCCTGTTTATGAAACGATTTCTATTGATATTGGCCGGACTGGGTGTCACGGCATTGTTGACGGTGGTGCTTGGCATCTATTTCGCAGTGATGCCAAAGCTGCCGTCGGTGGACAACCTTAAAGAAGTTCAGTTTCAAGTTCCACTACGAATTTACACCCGTGACCACAAGTTGCTCGCCGAGTTTGGTGAAAAGCGCCGTGCTCCGCTGGACTACGATGAGATTCCTGATCGCCTGATCAAGGCGGTGCTGGCGGCGGAAGACGACCGTTTTTTTGAGCATCCCGGTGTTGACTGGCGTGGCCTGCTGCGTGCCGCGGCCTACCTGATCCGCACCGGTGAGAAGGGCCAAGGTGGCAGTACGATCACCATGCAGGTGGCGCGCAACTTTTTCCTCAGCCGTGAAAAAACCTATCTGCGCAAGCTCAATGAAATCTTCCTGGCACTGAAAATAGAGGATGAGCTGAGCAAGCAAGAGATTATCACACTGTACCTCAACAAAATCTATTTCGGCCATCGGGCCTATGGTGTGGCGGCCGCGGCACGGGTCTATTACGGCCTGCCCGTGGAACGCCTGAGCACGGCGCAGATTGCCATGATCGCCGGCCTGCCCAAAGCGCCGTCCACCTTCAACCCGGTGGTTAATCCGTCCCGGGCCCTGACGCGCCGGGGCTATGTGCTGGGCCGCATGCGCTTACTGGATTTTATTTCCGAGGCTGAATATCAGGCGGCCATGAGCACCCCGGACGATGCCAAACTGCATGGTCTGTCACGAGAAGTGGTGGCACCCTATGTGGCGGAGATGGTGCGTAGTGAGATGGTTTCCCGCTATGGTGACAATGCCTATTCCAAGGGCTTCCGGGTGATCACCAGCATAAACTCGGCCATGCAGGCGGCGGC
>JALTPW010000950.1 GCA_026999335.1 Chromatiales bacterium | reverse complement strand
CCTGCACCTGCCCGCGCAAGCACGTATTCTCGATGCCGGTTGCGGCACCGGTGGCAACCTGCCCATGCTGGCAGGATTTGGCGAGCTTACTGGCGCCGAATTCGCTGCCGAAGCTGCGGCGCTGGCGCGTGCGCGCGGCGTTTGCGAAGTGGTGCGTGCCGGCCTGCCTAACGAGATGCCCTTCACCGCAATGCAGTTTCAGCTCGTTACCCTGCTGGACGTGTTGGAGCACATTGACGACGACCGCGCCAGCTTGCAGACCCTGGCAAACCTGCTGACCTCGGGTGGCCACCTGCTGATCACCGTGCCGGCGTTTCCCTTTCTGTGGGGATCGCACGATGAAAGTCACCACCACAAACGCCGTTACCGTGCCGCCGGCCTGCGTGCGCGTATCGCGGAGTCCGGACTGGATGTGCAATGGTTGAGCTATTACAACAGCAGCCTGTTTCCCGCTGTGGCCGCTGTGCGCCTGTTACACCGGCTATTGCCCGCCGGTGAGGTGGGCAATGAACTCACCCTGCCGCCTGCGCCCATAAACGTCCTGCTGGAAAATCTTTTCGCCGCCGAAGGTCATCTACTGGGACGGCTGCCATTACCCTTCGGCGTGTCTCTGATTGCCCTGGCGCGTAAGCCGTGAGTCCCTGGCGACGCATTCCCTTTGCGGCCCTGACGCGCTTCGGTATCACTGGCGGCTTGGCGACCGCCGTCCATGCCAGTGTCTTCGTCATCTGTATTGAATGGCTGGGCATTGCGCCGGTTCCCGCCGTGGCGCCCGCCTTTCTCGTCGCTCTGAGCGTTTCCTATGGACTCAACTACCGCTGGACCTTCGGCGCCAGCGGCCTGCATCGCGTGATGCTGCCGCGTTTTTTTGCCGTGGCGCTGAATGGTTTTTTTCTCAACCTGCTGATCACTTGGCTGGTGGTCGACGTGGCAGGCTATTGGTATGGTTATGCACTGATCGTGGCGGTGTTCGTGGTGCCATTGATTACCTTTACACTGAGCAAATTCTGGGTTTTTCGCGAGACAGGTCAATGACGCAAACGTCGATAAAAACAGCAACGGACAATGCCTTTTTGCTTTCCATTATCGTGCCCGTGTTCAATGAACAGGAGGTATTACACGAATTCTACCGGCGTTTGACGGGGGTGTTGGATGGCATCGATGCCATCATCGACATTACTTTTGTCAATGATGGCAGCACGGATTATACGTTGCTTCAACTACAGAAATTTCAGGCAAATGATTCCCGTGTCGCGATTCTCGATCTGAGTCGTAACTTCGGCAAGGAGATTGCTATGACCGCCGGGCTGGATCACGTGCGCGGCGATGCAGCGATCATTATCGATGCCGATCTACAGGATCCGCCGGAACTGATTCCGCAGATGATCGAGGAATGGCGACAGGGCTTCGATGTGGTCTATGCCCAGCGCCGTTCCCGCACGGGTGAATCGGCACTGAAAAAGACTACCGCCTCATTGTTCTATCGCATTATGCAGCGTATCAGCCGGGTGCAGATACCCATCGATACCGGTGACTTCCGTCTGCTCAGCCGCCGTGCCGTGGATGCGCTTGCCGGCTTGCGCGAAAGACATCGTTTCATGAAGGGCCTATTCGCCTGGATCGGCTACCCGCAAAAAGCGATTCTTTATGACCGCGATGCACGCTACGACGGCACAAGTAAATGGAATTATCTGGCTTTGTGGAATTTCGCCCTTGAAGGCATAACGTCATTTAGCACCTTGCCGCTGAAGGTGGCCACTTATCTGGGTACTTTCACTGCTTTTGGTGCCTTTTCCTATGGCCTGTTCATTATCTTTCAGACCCTATTTTTCGGCAACCCCGTGGCCGGTTATCCCTCTCTGTTGGTTGTTGTCCTGTTTCTCGGCGGTATCCAGCTCATGGCCCTCGGTGTGATCGGCGAATACCTCGGACGCATGTTCGATGAGACCAAGGGACGGCCGCTGTATCTCATCAAGGATTATCTGCCAGCGGCATCCGGCGATGAAAAAACTATCTGCAAGTGAACGCGAATACACGCAAATTTCAAAAATCTGTCGGCGTTAATTTACGTGTATTGGGGGATCGAATGATGATGCTGGAGACATAATGCCGTGGTTGATGTCGGGGTCGAAGGCCGAGGGGTGCGGCCTTGGTGTAATGTGATTTTCAGGCGTTGGCGTGAATTCGCCGTGGGTATTGATCGCGGGCATGGCCCGCTCCTACGGGAGGGTTAAACGACCTCATCTCATCGTAGAGTGGGCCATG
>JALTPW010000949.1 GCA_026999335.1 Chromatiales bacterium | reverse complement strand
TCTGCGCTTCACCGATCTGCGCGATGCCAATCTGAGCTGCGCCGATCTGCGCTACGCTAATCTGGGCTTTGCCAGTCTGCGCGATGCTGATCTACGAGATGCTAAGTTACACCACGTCATCGGCAATAGAAAAGAAATTAAGACCATACAGACCGACCCCTGGCCGATTGTCTTAACCAAGGATGTAATGGCAATAGGTTATGAACAGCACAGCATCGAAGAATGGCGGGGCTTCGATGATGATCGCATCGCGTCAATGGATGATGATGCACTGGAGTGGTCGCGCACATGGCGTCCGATTATTGAGCAGATAATTGAGGTAAATGCTGCATGAAAGAGATAAGTCCCAAGCTAGCAAACGAACTGCTTGATCGCATCGAGAAACTGGAAGCCTGGTGTGATGAACGGGCAAAGGATGAAATGCTTATCAATGGAAAACCAAACTGGCGAACAGCGTCAGTTATGGCCTTCGAGATTCGCCAGCACCTACTGTGGCACACGATGGCCGGCGACGTTTGCTCGATACCGGACCTCAAGCTATCACAAGATGGTAAGTACAGCGTCGGCCCAGATAGAGATAACGACTTCACCGACGAGCGAGGAAAAGAAGATGAAGGTACTAATTGACGAAGACGGCAGGCTTCACATAGAGAGAGCCGGTATTTACCGCCAGCAGACATGCCCATTCTCATTTGCGATAGGGATGACGACTTCATGCGGGGACTGGTGTCCGCATTTTGGCGAGCCTGTGTTCTTCTCTGAGGAGATTATTGATAATGACACAGATTCTACACTGGTACCGCGCGTGCAGTTAACATTATGCCATAATACCGCATTCTATATCCCAAAAGAAGATCTTGTAGATTTTCGTGGTGAGAAGAAAATGGAAGCTGGGGAGGGTGAAAATGAAAATCAAGATCGATGAGGATGGCTGGCTATGGTTAGAACGGGCCGGGAAAATGAAATCCCAATTCTGTATTCATTGCGACGGTGACCGGTGTGGAGATTGGTGCCCAGCTTTTGGTGAGCCTTATGGCACAGAGACAATACACCTATGTCTGTGTCGTGAAGTAGGTGATGAGCTGCAATGCAAGCCAGGAGACTTCACTGACGAGCGAGGAAAAGGGGATGAGGAATAAGCACAAAAAATCTTGTGTGTATAAAGATCATTGGCGCGCCTTCTTCACTATCTGGTGGTTTGCTAGCGGTGACGAGGTTATGCGTACATCAAAACAACGTATATTAGCCTACAACTTTTATCGCTGGTTTCTAAATTTGGAAGCAAACAGGGTTTGGGAGCAAATAGGTGTGAGTAATGACCAAACTTGAACGAGCAACAAGAAAAGCAATCCGGGAATGGCGTGAAGAGCAGGTGTACACGGCGAATAAAATCCACCATGCGATTCCGCGCGAGAAATAACATGACCGATAACGATGACCAGGAACTGATCTATAGCACTGAACTAGCGCTGCTAAGGAGGATCGCCGAAGCGAGTTCTGACCTTGTTAAAGCGCAAGTATGGCGAGAGTTTCGCGAGGTGAACGGAGGCATAGAAAAGTTTGAAAAAGCACACGTAAACGCGGTATCTGCATACGAGCGATGGCTGGATGAGGACGACGGATAATGACCAAACTTGAACGAGCAACCCGCCGCGCTATCCGTGAGTGGTATGAAGAACAGGGATACACGGTAAAGAAAATTCGCCATGTGATCCCACGCGCCTATGTAGTCGCAAAGCCAGCAGCAAGAAATCTGGTCGTTGCCGTCCCACCCTGCGATGCGCCTGAACTAAGCTCAGGGAGCGATTTAGGTAGCGTGACTATGTTGCAGTTTGATCCGCGCCTAAGAGTAGGCGACTGGTGCAGCGTCGCTTATGTCACGACGGAGGTAGGAAGTGGATGGGCGGCTATTCCTGCCGTAACTATGAAGGACTAGGTATGAGCAAAAAAGAAATAAAGAAAGTAACAATAGACGGAAAAGAGTACGAAGCACCCGATTGGGTTAACTGGATAGCTTTAGACGCAGACGGAGAATGGCGGGGATTCGAGAAAAAACCTAAGAAAAATGAATACTTTTCTATGTGGATGGCCATAGGGGGGAAGCACTACTTTATTACAAGGTCCGTTGGTTGGGAAAATTCATTAAGGGAGGTAGGTAGGGATGAAAGCCGACTGGAAACCAATTACTGAACCGCCGCACGTGCCGGAGATACAGAGTTGCATCGCGGTGCTGTGCGTGTGGGAAATGCGCATACCCGAAGTGCTTTTATACTGGCCAGAAGGCGTCTGGACAGACATAGACGATTGTCCACTTGCTTACGATGACTTGCCAGACAAGTGGACCTATCTGCCAGATATACTGGATGCGTTTGAATGTCGAGCAACCATAAGCTAAAACCCGACGGCAAAACGGCAGACCTTCCCGGCAACGCTACGACGATGTGGGAGTACGACAAGTGTCCAAGGTGCGGGCATACCCGGATGGGATCGACCGCCCGACTGTTCTGCCACTACTGCGGCGTATGGTGGTGGTGGAGCAGCGTCAGAGAGGATGATAGCCATGCCTGACTATGACATGTGCGCCCTCGATACCTGCCCGCATCGCAAGCGTTGCCGCAGGCACCTGGACAGCGGCACGCGCCCTGACCCGATGCAAGCCTGGTCCTTCTTCATCAAGCGCGGCCCGGCTACGGACCCCAACAACTGCGACGGCTGGTGGCCGGTTGCCTCTAAAACCACACAAAACACTAAGAAATAAAACAACACAAAAATAGCGGTTAATAATTTGCAAAAAAGTATTGACAATTATAGATAAGGGTATATACTTTTAGCATGGCAATCAAACAAGAGGAACAAGGCATGAAAAAGACGGCAGCACAAATAAGCGCCAAAGCCGTCAGGGCCGCCGCCGCGAGTGTTCGCGGTGCGCGGTCCATGGGGATCGTCACGCGGGCGGCCATTGAGGCTCCTGCGCTGCTGGCCCGCGCCCGTAAGGTACTGGCACGGCTGGAAGATAAGGCCGCCGAGGACCGCCTGTGCGACGGTACTGGCGCGGCTGAGGCCAAGTACCAGGCCTTCTCGGCGGCGGTCGATGAACTGGCCGCCGAGCTGGGCGAAGCACCGGAGCCCGCCCAGGCCAAACCCGAGCCGGAGCCGGAGCCGGAGCCGGAGATCGACCCGGCCATCCGGGCGGTGGCCGTGCGGGTCGGGAAAGACCCGCACAATCCCGCGCTAAAAGTGCGGGAAACCAAGTGGTATGACCGCCGGGGTATGCCGGTCGTACAGGTCGGCATCGCCGGCCACAACGAGGGCCACACGTCCTCGATTGACGGCAGCTATTCCGGTGGCTGCTCCACCTTCCGCTCGCTCGGCTTCATCTGCGCCGACGGGCAAGAGCCCATTATGGCGGCCGACAAGACGGCTAGCTGGGACGGCGTCCTTTGGACGGAGAGCGGCGACGCGTGGCTGTGCCGGATTGGCGACGACGCCATCTACTATGGCGACATGAACAAATACCACATCATGGACTGGTCGCCGCGTGCTGGCCTCGAAGCAAAGGAGGGTGACCGTGTGATCGTCCTCGACGGCCCATACAAGGGCAAAGCCGGTGCGGTCGTCTATACCCGCACTGACGGGATCGTGCCGGTAGAGCTTGACGACGGCCCCCGGCTAAATGTGGATTCATGCAAACTGAAAATGGAGGATCAGAAATGATCATCAACCTTACCCAACACCAGGCCACGCCTGAACAAGTCGAGGCGGGCGTGGTTGACCTGCCCGACGAACAGCGGGGGGAGCTGTCCCGTTGGCTTACTTTCGATGAGATCCCCACGCCGGACGATCTCAACGCCACGGCGCACGCCGTTGCCCGCATGGCCCGCGACGCCGGGGCCGATGCCGCCATGATCGGCGGCGCACCCTTCTTCATACCCGAGCTGGAGCGTGTGCTCCGGCACATGGACGTCACGCCCGTCTATGCGTTCAGCCGCCGCGAGTCCGTTGAGGTGACGGACGAGGACGGCAACGTCCGCAAAACGGCGGTGTTCCGCCACCTGGGGTTCGTCAAGACTAATTGGGAGGACATCTTATGAGCACCACACAAGCAGCCGTCGCCGTTGAACTGATCAAGGCCAACGGCGGCATCACCAACCTGCCGCCCCTGCCGGCCAATCCGCTGAAAGGCCGAGGCTACGCACGGGAGCCGTTTTCTTTCGACCGCCGCAAGAAGGCCGACCGCGTGAAGGCCACCTTCTACGACCTGTTGCCGGAGCGCCACAAGTGCGAAGCCTGCACGGCTCGCCGGGCAAAGGGGTATCTGGAATACTCCAAATTCATCAGCCCCGAGGCGTGGGCGCTGTGGCAAGTGCTGAATGGCGAGGTGTAACCATGCCTCGCCCCAAGCTCCCGCCCGGCGAGCGGAAGATCGCCGTGTCATACAAGCTGGCCCCGTGGATTGTGCGGTGGCTTCGTGAACAGGACCGGCCTGCCTCTCAGTTAATTGAGGAGGCCGTGGCCAGATACAACAAATTGGAGGCACCAAAAAATGACTGAAAAGGGATCAATCGTTGAGGCCGTCAAGGCCGCGCATGAGTTCGGCGGCGATGGATCGAACTGGCGATGTTATGCGCCGCACAGCGTCGCATGGTTCCGGCAAAGTGAATATAACACGGGCAGACGGGATGCGCGAATCATGAATAACGAGCGGATACGCAACGCGGCCATGCTGATCTCAACGTTTGACGGGAATGATAATGACTAAACTTGAAAGGTTGATACATAGCTTAGTTTCTCTCTGCACCGAGAAGCAATCATGAAAGAGATCGCATTGACAAAAGCGCAACGCAGAGCGCTTGGCAAACTCAGTAGCGTTCCAAAATGCGCTTATGACCTGGGCGAATCGCTATCAACATTACGAGCGCTATGCAAAAAAGGACTTGCCAAAGACGTAACGAAAGGATCGCTAGGAGCGATGTTCAGCCCGAGAACACATTTTATGTTTGTAAGGAGATGACTGTGAAAGAAATCGCGCTATCCATCCTCGGCACTGCCTTCGCGCTATCCCTGATCGCAGTGTCCTATATCGCGCCAGTACAGGCCGCCAACGAACGCCACTATCAAGCCCAGTGGTGCAACGCGCAGGGAGGCAAGATGGAGGTCCGTGTCCGCGGCGGGCGCGTGGATTGCGTTACGGCCCGGTTCGCGGTGGAGTTCGACTTCGCGCCGAAGTGGAAAGAGTGCATTAGCCAGGCCCGGTGGTATGCGCTAATGACCGGCAAGCACCCGGCTTGTGCGTTAATTATGGGGCCGGGGGATGGGAAGTATCGGGAGATGCTAGATCACTACCTGTCGATGTATGACGTTTATTTGAAGGTGATTGAGGTGACAAAGTGATTTGGCTAGACACCATAAGGTAACGCGTGGTACGCAAGCTGAGCGGATAACTCGGCTATCTGGACCCCGAGCCCGCCTTTTCCTCTATCCGTCTCACGGCGGACGAGAGGGCGTCATGGATAACCCGGCATCGGTGATAGGTTTCGGCCCATTTGACCATCGAGGTGAGGATCGTCCCGGCACGCCCATCGGGGACGACGGGAAGAGTCTCAGGGCAACGCTGGGTCAGGTTGGCCGGGATCGATGGGTACTCGTTCACCACGACCGGCCGCGTTGAGCACGCCGAGAGCAGGAGGATCGAGGCAAACGCGATCAGCGGCAGGAGTTTCGACATATTTGATCACCTCTTTTTCGATGGTCTTGTAGACGATCTGAACTTCCCCGGCTTCCCTCTCCGCTTCGATGGCCACATCCGTGATCTCGTCACCCAGCTCTTCGCGGGCTTCAACGGCCATTTCCACGGCCTCCAGGGCATCGCCCGCCGTCCACTGGATATGAGCCGACCAGCCGAGCGTGAAGCCGACCACGAAGATAGTCACGGCAATATAGATCATTACATTAATCTTCATGGTGACGCTTCCTGTGATCCTCGTGGTGCGGCTTGTTCGGGTTGGGGCCAACGGGTTCGGTTGCAGGGACAGGGATCGAATCGTCCTCGATGTATCTGAACCCTACCCCATAGGCGCCTTCCACATAATCCTCGAAAACAAGGGCCCTCGCCCATACCTCCCCGGTGCTTTCATCGTCAGAAATCGCTCCTGTTACACGGCCCACCAATGATTCGGTATTGTACTGGTAACACAAGCCCCCACCTAAACGTAGGTTGTCAGATAATTGGTTCCGTGACAGGCATCCCATATCATTTGCGAAGTCATAACCGATGCAGGTTCCCGAGTTGCACACGTCCACGGTCCAGTCATTGAACCGTATATCGTATCCGATCATCACTTCCCCGGCTCTCGCCACGGAACATTGAACTAGTAGAATCAACACCATACCCGCGACGAAGGTCAGGCCATACCGGCCTAGTGGCTGGGCGATGATCCAGCGGGTCACATTCACGATCTTGTCGAATAGCTTATTCATCTTCTTTCCTCTGCCATTTGTCATCCACTGTTACAGCGCCAGTGTAAACACTCACAATCCCCGCTACAAACAGGTAAAATGACGTAGCCATTGTAGCGGCTAATTGTGGATCAATCGGGAAAAATGGGTAAACCACTCCAGCGATTAAGGCAATCCAGGCCATACGCCTGCGATTCTTCCATCTGTCATTCATTCGGGCCTCCAATTCCGTTGATAGGTCGCCTGCAAAACTTTGTCGCTTTTTGTGTCTTCGTTATTGGCGATCCGAACTTTCAAACGGTAATACAGCAACAGGTGCTGGTGTTGTTTTTGGGCGGTTCCCATTTGCTCCCACGTTATCCGGGTATCCAGCGCCCACAAGGCAACCGCACCGATCATCACGGCGAGCAATAGCAGGGTACGCGCCCCGGAAACTAGTTCAATTAGTCGCTTAAAGTTCATCCTTCCCTCATCATCTGGGCCAGTCTTTCCGCCCTTGGTCCTACCTGCCTTGCCCACTTGGAATTTAGCATCTCCGCCGCAGCCACATCCCAGTCCTCGGCCTTGATCGCGGCTATTGTATTGTGAAACTTCTGAAAACCCGTGATACCGAGATTGAACACCATATTGATAATCACGCGTTGTCTTGCATCGGAAAGATTTTCGGCCCACGGGAGTGCGTTCTTGATCTGGCTAACCTTCGCATCAATGTCATATTCAAGAAGCAGATCGATAATGAATTCCGGCAATCTTCCGCCCTTGTTCTTGTCGATCAGGTGACCTACGCCGATAGTCAGATAGCCTTCGGAATCCTTGTAGGCGTGAGGAACGCGACCCTCGTCTCTGGAGAGTTCTGCGACTAGCTTATCTCGACTAAAGTTCATTTGTCGATCTTCCTCTCGACTCTTGAGATCGTCCTGTCCACCCTTTCAAGTAAGACTTCAAGCCTGACGACGCGCTCCGATAACTGGCCGTTATCGTGTTGGTACTTCTCGACAACCGCTAACCGTGATTCGACACGAGAAGCCCACCAGACGATCGACGCTGCTTGAATTAACAAAGCGATAATCACGGCTATCGGCACCCTCTTATCAAGATGCCATGAATCCTCAGACCTTCTTTTTCTTGATTCAGTCATTACTTCCACCCCATCCCGACAATATCGACCGGCGGGCCTTTCCGTTTCAGCTTCTGGTTGCCGATCTTGATATGGTTATAAACGAAATCCGATACATCCAGCCCAGCGTCGTGCATTTCCAGTAACTCGAAATTGCAGTCGCATACCGGGTCCAGCATGATGACCTTTGCGCCGGGAGGGTAGTCACTCATCTGGAAGGGGTGGGGGATCAGCGGCATGTCCCGGTGTTTGATCTCCTGCGTGATCTCAATCTCAACATTTGTCTTCTGCGCGTCTAGAAACTCTTTCCTCGCTACGGGGTCTGTGGCGATTTGATCTGGCGTCCAGATGCCTTGCAGAAGTCCTGCCGATCCACCTTTTTCTATCCGGCATGGCACGCCGTTTTTCATGTATTTCGCGGCTACATTGGTTGGCCCGTTGTAGTGCCATGGGGCCTCTGGAGCAACATACATGGAATGGATCTTCATGGGATTGCCGGAGACCACAGCGAAGATATAGAGACCCACTACACCATCGCCATGATCGTAAGGCGGGGAGGCTTGGACATAGGTTTCTTGTGCCGCAAGATCGAGCGTTCCGCTGACCGCCTGTAACACGTAATAACTCACATACCCCGTAGTATTATTATTTGTTCTCTCCTTATTATGGGGATAGGCCGAATACGTGCCTGTTGCATTAGAATTGATTTTTGCTTGACAGCCAAGTGTATAGAATCCACCTGTCCGAGTGAATGCTGTATATGTGCCGCCGCCGACGTTTGCCGAATAATTAGCTGTCGTCGTCTTCAACTCCCCCTGCCCTACGGCGGAGGCACCGATGGACGCCTGCACTTCGGTCAGCCTGAACCGAATATCATCAAACGTGACTGTCCCGGTAGCTGTTCCTACCCCCGGGACTCCGCCTTCTACTCGCAACTTCACGTAACGCGCAGTGGAAGGCGCTGCCACTGCGCCCTCGGTTGAGGTCAGCGACGTGGGGGCGGAGGTGTCCTGAAAGAGCGTAGAAGATGAGATGAACGTCTGGCTTGAGTCGTACCACCTTGCTGTTATTTGGGCGGAGACATTTGCGGCGCTCGCCATGCGGAACGCGAACCAGTAATAGACCTCAGAGCCCGTAACCTCAAGAAAGTCCGAGGATTCACAATACCCGCCACCGTTTGCAGTAGAAGTAGAAGTGAAGCTGATCGCCTGTGCGCCGTGGGCGTGGTTCGTGGTGTCTATGGCATGAGAACCGCCCGTGTAATCCGTAAACGTCCATCCCGTCGGCGTTCCTCCAGATGCGCTCTCAAACGACCCGTTAACGACAAGATTGCCCCTTGAGGCAACATCAACACCCGCATCAAGCGTCCTTTGGTTCGCCAATACATCGAGGAACTTCTGAAGCTCTGTAGGGTCGCCGACGGTTGGATCTGTGATCGAGATAATCGCCATGTTAAATCCAGGTTGAGATCATGCGGGATTCGGGGTCGGTTGGATCGGCAAAGCCGTTGTCGTCAGTCCAGAACCCCATATTTTGTTTTGCCCAGGTTTTCTGCTCATCCGTCCACGTCTTATCCCATCCCGTAATAGGTGCGCCGCCAAGCCTTGAGGGAAAGGACGGAGAAGACACCCACCATCCGGGCCGCTCTCCTAATCCGTGCATGTCACCACAGACAAGGGAGGTTTTGTCACCCTCAAGGTTATGTGAGATCGAAAGGATCTCATAGACGCCGTCGATCCCATGTCTTGAGTAATTGATCCGCACAAAATCTGATGGCATCAGGGTAATAGCGATCCGGCTTGGTACTGTGAAGGAATACATCCTTAGTGGACGGCCTTCATAGAACACCCTTCTCTGCGCGTAGAGAGTCGCGTCCTCGACCTCGGACAATACAGTTTCATCTTTTTCAAAGGATTCCGACTCGTCCCCGTGAAGGTACTGTCTGGACGTATCCTCGAACGTATAGACTTCCGCCCAGTCCGCTTCATTCCGGCGGTCATATTCTGCGGTCAGCTTGGTTAAAATGTCGGTCGAGACCGAAACCTTGAAATCGTTGATTTGCGTATCGTCGAATTCCGTTAACCCCTCACTAGCCTTGGGGCGGAAGACGCGATAAAAATACTGACCGGAAGAGTCGGCGAACAGATAGGCCCCGACTGATCGGTTGATCTTGCTGATCACTTCCTGCGCTGAAATCGGTTCATCAAGATAGATCGCCAGCGCGAAAGCGGAGATCGTCACGTCGTTTTTCGTGCCCCTTAGCAGGGCATTGTAGGAATCCGAAAAGCTGGTTGCATCAATGTTTGAATCTCCAACGTAGTTCGCGATCAAGTCCTTGACCACGTCAGAAGGATTGTCCATCGGCTGCGTGCCTGATTTTACCCTTCCGGTGAAGTCAACGACAATCTCTTGATCAACCGTGAAATCGGAGCTTGAGACGGTAAACTCCCCGTTCGCCTTATCGGTTGACGCGAAGGACTTGGACTCCCATACCCCGGTCGTTTCGTTCTTCACCCTCAAGCCGTCGAATGAGATCACCGCATGACCGGCAACCTTGAATTTTAGCAGGGAAGTATCAATCAGAACCGGCTTCGCATCCTTGATCTTCCCGTAAGCCACCTGGACGGCTCGCCCTATATCGTCTTCAAGGATGTTTGCGTAAGTGTCCCTGTCGTAAGTCGTGGACGGGATCTTCTTCTTGATATTGATCTTTGACTCAACAAGGGTCAGGGTGAACTGCTTGTCATCGATCCGGTAATTGGAGACGTTCCACGTCCCGATCACCTGGTAGTCGGCATAGGCCATGTCAGTGATCCGATCAACGCCTAGACGCAAAACGACAGAGCCCGCGTCCCACTGTAGGCCGATGAGTGAGTCAAACTCCCCGTCTTCATTGTTGAATGTCAGGGAGCCGCCGCCGATCTGACTGACCCCTGAGAACTTCGCCTCGACCCTCAAAGAAAGGTTCGGCAGAGACTTTAACCTCGGCTCGAAATAGACATCATCGCCCGAGATCGTGAAGACCTTGGGGTGAAACGAATAATAGAAGACGTAGAACGCCTGTAATGTCTTTGTGTAAGGATCAGCGCCTGCCGTCGGGTTTACATAGACCCTTGAATTTGTCGTGTCATAGAACCACGATCCGGTCGTTGATCGCGTTGTCGCTAGATCGGGTTGTTCTGTGAGACTTGATCCGTCCTCTTTGAAGTCAACGACGGGGCGAGTGACTGCGGCGTAATAGGTCGTCCCTGTATCCAGCGTCCAGACTGCTGGTGCGTAACCTGCCGTTACTGTCGCGAGGAAGTTTCGCGTGATATCTGGATGATCAAGGGCGTCTGTCAGCGTAGTCATAATTGTTCGTCAAGCGTCATCCCGCCAGACCAGTACCAGGTTGAGCTATTTGCCTTGATCTGGTGTGTTTTGATAGATCCGATCTTAACGTAGTAAAGCCAGTCCTGCGGCTCCGTATCATGATCAATGGACACAAAGAACGGCGTATGCTTTCCAACATTGCTTACAATCGCACGAAGCTGCTCATGCTGAGCGTGTGGCATCATGTCAATCGACAGGCTGATCTTGTCATAGATAGATCGAACATCCGAGTAGGTTTGCCCGCCTACCGCGCGGCCGACCTTGGAGAGATCAACCTGTTGGATCTGCAATCCCTCGCGGCCCATGTTTTGTGTCAATTCGTAATAAGTTCCGATGAAGATACGGCCTATATCTCTGGTCTCTGACGCCGCCGACTTCGTAAACTCTACCGCCCAATACTGGTAGGACTGGGACGAGAAGAAGGCAACGATAGGGCCGGAATTCCACGTCAATGACTGTGTGAATGCGGGCGTGCCCCAGGAATCCGAGGAATTGCCCATCAGCTTGATTCCGGAATCCCCACTTGTCAGGGTGTGATCGAGCAGGACGACGCACGTCACGGCCTGCGCCGACCCCATATTGAAGACAAGCCGCTCCGTTGCTGCAGTCGTCCCGGTGCGATAAACACGCGAACGTAGATTATGGGCGACGTTAGACGCGGGCAATGTTGTTGATTCACTAACCGCTGTTATCGTCGATGAATCGACAAGATTTTTGTAGAGGAAGCGTGCGCGCGCCATTTATGCCTCTATCGCGGCCTGTGGCATTGTGATCCTGCCATCCTTCGCCATATCTACAACAACGCGTCCCAGTTCAGCACCATCAACCTTGAGCACGATCTCTCGATTTGTTTCTTCCTCGATGTTGATCCCTTCAGTCGCCGGGACGGTTGCGACAACATCTCTTGCCCCGGTAGATCCTGTGATCGAAGGAGACGCGGTTCCTCCGCCGCCAAACGATTGAGACCTTATCGCGTTGACTTGCGCGATCTGCGCACCGAACGCCAAAGCCCCCATCGCGGCGCCAAGAGGCGGACCGCCGATCTGTGCCCCCCATTTGTAAGCGCCGGTCACTGCTTCGGACGTATTCATCACTGCGTTTGCAATCGCTGCTGCCTTGTTGATCTCAAACATCGTCCTGGATTGCTGGGCCACATTATTTGTAATTGCAGCCATGCCTTGAGCCAACGTCTTGCCCTTTAGGCGCTCATAGAATTGATTGATTTTAACGCGCCGTTTTGCGCCCATCTCCTCGATTGCTGTAAGGGTGTCAGAGTGCGCTCTTGCGTCCGCCACTTCAACCGCTCTCGCATTTCCTCGAATAGCCGCGATGTTCTCAAGCGCTGCGGCCGCGTCTTCCTCTGCCGCCTGCTTTGCGACCAGCATCTGCATTGTGCGGTCTATAATGCTTATCTCGGCTTCATACTGCCTGTTCAATCTGGCAAGACGCTCTTCCAGCGGCAGGACGCTTTCACCGGCAGATATTAACGACTGGGCAAACATATCAACCTTGGCGGAAATATCCCCAAACCCTGGGATGAACGCGAATGCCTGAGCAACTACGCGAGCTGCCTCACCCATCGATTTTGTGAAAGTACCAATTACCTTGTCCCAGCCAAATTCTATGAACGCCTGAAAGCCCTTCCAGGCAAATTTAGCTGAAGTTATAAATTTATCGATTTGCGCAAAAAGAGACTGGAATAAAATCGGAAGCCGGTTGGCCCATTTGTTGGCCCATTGAATAGCAGAAGTGAGCCATTGAATCAGGCCAGACTTTCCGCCGTTTGTCGTGACCTTAACTAGTGTTTCAAGAAGATCGCCGAATGCGTTTTTTAGTTGAGATATTGATCCACCAAGGCCTCCTGCTGCCGCTTTCGCCGATCCGCCGAACTCAGTACTGAGTTCCTGCAAGATGATGCGCTGCGCCCCTGCGATATCGCCCATCTCAACAAGCTGTTTTATGAGTTTCTTCTGCGAGTCGGATAGAATAATACCTTGACGTGACAACGCGGACATCTGACCTACGGGATCATTTAGCGCCTTTCCGACTTGAACCGCCGCCGAACGCAGATCAATGCCCATAGCTGTTGCGACATTTAACACGGCCATTTGCGCGTCTTTGAAGATCGGGCCTCTGATCTTCGTAAACGTCAACAACAACGATTGCATTTCAATGACTGCTTCGTCACCGAACGCCGTCATCTTCTGAATGGCACGAGCCATACCCTGCAATTGGTCTGAACTGAATCCTGCCGCCCCGCCCGTTGATCGAAGCCTTGCCTCTAGCTGGAAAATGGCCTGTTCTTGGCGAACAAAGGCTTCCGTGGCTGCTTTTACGGCAACAATGGAGAAAATCCCGCCGATCAACGTGCCGAACCTTCTGGCGTCGCGCGTCATGGCGCGGAATTGGCGACGCATCCGCCGACTAAACCTGCTCAGGCCTTTTTGCGCACGGCCTATCCCGGCTTCAAACCTGGCAGTGTTCAGGCCAAGGTCTGCAACAAGCGAGCCGAGTTTAGCCATTTTCCTTCATCCTCAAATACGCGATCCAGTGGGTGTACTCGGATACGGTCATCTTATCCATGATCTCCCCAACAGTCATATGAAGCATCTCAGCGAGGAAAAACATGTCTTTAAGATGCGCATCCTCAGCTAGTTTTTTTCGGCTTCCTCGACGTCATCATCATCGCCGCCCATAGCAAGCACAATGCGCTCAATGATTTTCGCGTCGACGTGCTTCATAAGTTCAGTCTTATGAACTGGGCGGAACAGGCGATTGCCATCTTCGTCAAGCGCCCTGACGATCAAGGTCTGCGCCATCGCTTCGAGATCGCCGTTCTTCGCATACTTGAAGATTTGATTGTTTTCGGCAAGATTCATCGGCCGCCAGAAAATGCGGAGTGGCTTGTCTCCTTCTCCCCATTCCGGCACGTCGATATAATCCATATCAGTTTCACGGCGCGTCTTGAAATGCGCCTTTGCATGTTCCAGTATATCTGACATGGATTACACCGTGGACTGAGTAAGAGCGCCGCTGCCCTCAAACGAGTAGCTGGCCTCCACCATACCGTCCCGCGCACCACTTCGCTCAATGCCGGTGATAATTGCGCTGCCGGTGTAGTATGTGTCGCCTGTCACATTCCCCTCTGGATAGAGATTCAGCGTGACAATAGCGCCTGTCGTCATTGCGCCCTGACCAGTTGTGTCGGTCTCGTCCCAATAACATTCAATCGAGCCTGACCAGCTTTGCGGGCCTGGTAGTTTTGTATCCCAGGTATCGGCAAGCTCGGAATCGTCAATGGTCGTTCCAGACTCGCTGATCGACCACGATCTGATCTCCGCGATAGTATTAGCGCCGATTGCAACAGTGCCCTCGCTGCCTTTATGGTTTGCCATGTCTTACTCTCCATTCTTCGGTTCAGGTTTTTTGGTCTTTGGTTTTTCCTCAGACCAGCCATTCGCTCTCGCGTTCTCGACATTTCCTACAGGAACCTCGATGGGTTCGCTCGCTTTCGGATGCCACATCGTAACAGTTGATTTTCCCATGCCTTACTCCCGATGCGTGATCATAATGTCCATGATCGAATAGTATTCCTTCGTGTCTGGATCGAACTCGTCCTGATCGGTTTCAATCTCCGTATCAAGGATAACGACGCTGGAAACAGTACCGGAATATCTCTGCCAGCATTGTCTTACTTGCTCAACAACATTCCTCGCGGAAGTGTACGTTGACCCGTAGCATGTAAACTGAAATCGCGCCTCTGATACGTCTGTATCCGCCGACATCAGGCTAATCTTTGATGAGCTGACTCGCTCGAATACTATGTAAGGAAGCGTCGGATTTTGTGGTGCCTGAACAGCATAGATCCGACTCGACACAAGCGCCGCAAGTCCGGCATACCCGGTCATCCTTGCAACAATGGCGTCTTCGATGCTCACAGCCCTTCTTTCTCCAGAAAATCTGACAGTTTTTTCCTAATCGCCTCAAGAACTTCGGTTTTATTCTCATCTAGCGCCGGACGGAAAAACGGCCTTGCTCTGGTTCCGGGATGTTCAACAGTTTTCCCGAAGACCTGCCCGCTCTCCGGGTTCACGAGAATGGCCTTGCGGGCCTTGATCGTTCGAGGCTTCGTGCCGAATTCGATCAAGTGGGCGTACCACGGCGCATTTTTCCCGCCTCGAGTCCCGAGCATCAAGACAATCTCATTCCTCCTGCCCTTTGCCGCCTTAGTGATAAACCCCCTGCGGCGAAGTAATCCAGTCTTTACGGGAACCCGCTTTCTCGCGTCCTTGATGATGACTCTCGCCCCTGCTCTAAGCGCCTGCATTCCGAACTTGCGCTCTGTCTTGAGATCAAGAAGTTTGAGGGTTGCTGCCAATTCCTTTCCCCCTTTGAGTTTAATATCTGGCGTCATACAAGCTCTCTGGCCGTTACCACCACCATCCTGTATCCCGCGACAGCGGGCGCCGTTTCAATATCAAACGTTCTTGAGCCATAGCTTATACGCATCGCTGGAATGATATTCTCAGTTTTCGAGTCCTGCCGAAACGTGAATTTGTAAACGATAGACGCAAATTCCTTGTTCTGGTCATTTGTCTCTGCAGCAGAGACGACCTTTATAGAGCATCTGCGCGTCGCATACGTTGACCACGACTCACTCACTCCGCCCTTGCTATCTACGGTCGGCGTATTGGACTGAATCGTTACTTTGTGGCGAAGAAGCCCAGCTCTCACATGAACACCACGCGATAAGGCATCAGGAGTGAATCCACTGATATTGGCACATTTGAGACAATCGTCCCGGCAATTACGGGTTCGCGGTGCTCATACCAGTGACCGATCAAAATCTTCATCGCCTGCTTGATAGGCTGCGGCACATCGCCAGCATCGCCATACCCGGCTACATACTGGATACGAACAGCATTCCTGATAGATCGCGTATCCGGCCATGATTGACCATAGGCCAGTAGAACCCGGCCGGGCGTTGATATAGCGTCAACATCATATAACGACGTCGCGGCTGTTTGCGTTGCACCGTCTGTGTCTGTGTATGTTATCGAGACAACGGATGATAGCGGCGACCTTGAAAGCTCGATCTCGTCCTCGAATGCGTCCAGGTACTGGCTCCATGTCTGATTGATCAACGCGCGATTCGTGATAGTTTCAATGTGCTTCGTCGCAGCTCCAATCAGGGACAGCACATAGGCATCGTCATCAGTTGTGTCCAGATTCAGGTGCTCTTTCGCTGCATCCAGATCGATAGGCGTTGATGTCGCTGGTGTGTCGAGGACGGACGGCATTACCGTTTCTCAGCTTTTGCGCTCCGCTTCTCAGCAACAGGCTCTGCCATGCCTGATTCGCAGAGGCGCTTTGCTTCCTTGGGTTCGACGTCGATGACATCACCAGGCTTCGCGGACCACGACACACCGGCGATTCCGACTTTCATTCGGATCTTCATACCGGTGCCGTATCAGGGTGGCCGCGCACAATGCTGATCTCGTAGACGCCGCCAGTGGTAGCGCCCGAGACAGTCGAAACAGCGCGGAGATAGTTATATGCGCCGACAACGCCGACCTCCTGAACCGTGTTCGATGCCATCGCGGCGAATGATCCCTGAAGGCTTGCCGCAGGAACATCCGTCCATCCCGTCGATCCATCATCCGAATACTGGACTTTCGGGGTGTGCGTCCCATCGGTAATAGTCCCCGGTGAGACAACAACAACCGCGGACTCATATCCCAGCATATTGACGGCGACGCCATTCGTTGTTGCCGTGATCGCTGCGGGCCTGATCGATTGTGCCACGCTCACGACATTTGCTAAATCTTTGCTCGGCATAATGCCCTCCAGAATGGAGGGGGCCGAAGCCCCCTCGTGAATGGGCGCTAAGCGCCCTCGGTTTTACGCCTGGATCAGATGCTTGACAGCGGCAGTATCCAGCAGATCGGCGTCTGTGCGCATGAACGCGATAAAGCCGACCTGGTGATAGTCCGCATACCGTTCGACCAGCCGCACCATCGTGATCCCACGAACATCGCGGATATGGTACTTGGTAAGATCGCCATAGATAACGGTCTTGTTGCCGGTTGCGAGCTGCGGAATGCCGTTATCGATCACATACGGATCACCATCGAGCATTGCCGGCGCGTCAGTGGAGACATTCGGCGACCACAGCGGCAGGCCATTCGAGTCCTGAAGCTGTTTCAACGCCTTCAGGGTCGAATCATGGAACGCCCACCGTGCGCCCTGGCGATACGCGGGATCAACGGAATGCTTGAGATCCAGCATCTCGTTATAGGTGATCGCCGCCACAGCCGCCGCCGTCTTGCCGAGCGTCGAAGCCGTCACCAGGCCGTTGGGCTGACTCGAGCCGGTGCCCGTCGCATAATGACTTGACGTGATCCGGCCCAGACGTTCTGCGAACTTGCCTGCGATATAGGCATCCAAATCAAACGCCGAGTCCTGCATCAGCTCGACCGACACGCGGATGATCTTGGAGGTATACTTGTACGCCCCAAGAGTGATCTCACCGAAGGTCAGATCCTGCTCGGAATCCTGCGTATTTTCCGCCAGTAATGCGCCGGAGTTGCCCGTATCGTCATTCGTCTGGAACGGCATATCGCCGCCATCGGACGTGGTGATCACGGTCGCGGCATCTCGGATACCGCCATATACGGCCATGCCGTCGATAATGCGATTGGCGAAGTTTTCCGGCACCAGGAATCCGCCGGCGGTAGTCGTGCCAACGCTCTGGGCGCGAGCTTCGCGCTGCATTTGGGCGACAACCTGCCGATGTTCATCGCTCAGACCAGATAGACCTGATTCGACGCTGCGAAGCAGTGCGCTAAATGCCTCGGATCGTACCTCACCTTCGTCCCGCTGATCGCCGCGATCTTCGGTGTCCAGAAGATCGTCATTGACCTCATCAAGCTGGTGGAACAGGTCTTCGGCCTTCTTGGCCCGCTCGATACGGTCATCATAGGACTCGATGGATTCATTCATCTTGTTCCAGCTCTCGCGCTCCTCGGCCGAGAGACCGCGCTCTTCGCTTTCGGCCTTTGTAACGAGATCGTGCATCGCAGTAACCACGCGCGCACGCTCCTCGATGAGCCGCTTCAATTCGATAGTCATTTTTTTGCCCTCGTTCTGCAGTTAAGTATTGGGGTGTAGGTTCAACGGAACTGGCTACCCCACCACCTCGCTCGTTTCCTACGAGGCACCTAATTCTTTCAATCTCATCCTGCAAAGCGCTAGTCGCTCTGCGTACACATTCCCACGATCCGGATTCTTGTTTTTCAGGAACTGCTCTAGCCCACGAAGCCCAACCGATGCGTCAGGGTATGCTGGATATGTCACTGGAGAGACATCATAGAGGCGCTTGACCTTGATGATCGTCCGTATAATCCGGCCGTCATCATCCTCTTCAAATTTGTCCTGATCAACCGTGAACGCAAACGATGATTGATCAACATCTCCCCTCTCGATAGAGACCACCAGATCCCTGCCGATCTGTGTGTCTGGCGGCTCGGCTTCGTAAATAAGCCCTTTTGAGTCCTGCGCGATCTTCAGCGTCCCGGCCTTCGTCCGGCCGATGATTAGATTTGAGTCATGGTTAAACAGACCCCTTACATCATCATCCAGAACATCAGAAAACGCGCCGGGATCGATTTTTTCTCTGAATCCGCCCAGGTTTTCAGATAGTGTGTCGAATACGGCGGCATAGCCTCGGATCACGGGATCGTGATCCTCTCGTTTTTCAATGCTCACCTTTCCGGGCGTATATCTGCGTTCAATTTCCATCATGATTTACCTGCTTTAGCTCTTCGCTGCGAGTCTCTTCCCAGCCATCAAACACGCTGAGGTTCATTGAGTAAAAGTCTTCACGCTTTATCTGTTTGATCGCCTCAAGCCCTGACTCGCAGTATTTCGCTGCGGTCATGGGATCAGTGCCCAGCTTTTTGGCGACGTGGGAAACGTGATCCCGGAAGAATGTTTCCGCCCACTTCATGAAGTCTGCGGGCTTGCCTTCATACTTCGCCATATTCTTGCGAAGCGCTGTTGCCTCCTTCCTTGCGATCTCCGCCTCTTTTGAGCGATCTTCTGATCTATCTTGAGATCCGGCCGGCACCATGTTTAGTGGCTCAAGATACACGTCCCCGCCGTTTATTGGGTTCATGTCTTCAAGCTCTCGGATGTCATTTACGGACAAGAACCCCTGCTGGCGTCCGATTTGATAGGACTCATACCGGCTCTTTATGTCTCCACGAAGAAGTCCCGCAACGTTGAACTTGAAGAACATGGTCTCTCGTTCTTCCTGGCTCAATAGCTTCCTGTTTAGCTCTTGTTCCCATCTAACCAACCACGGGATCATCGTGTGCTTTACGAAGGCTAAATCCTGCTCCGTGATGTTAGAAAAAGTCGCCCTTTCTAGATCAGCCAGCATATGAGGCGGAACACGATAGATCCGCGCAATGTCCGTGATCTGAAATTTCCTTGTTTCCAGAAATTGCGCATCCTCTGGAGGAACGCCGATGGACTGATATTTCGTCCCGAATTCAAGAACAGCGGTTTTATGCGCATTCCCTGTTCCAGAGTGTGCTTTGTTCCATTGATCCCTGAGCCGGGTTGCACCGTTATCCCCAAGATCGCCAGGCACCTCAAGAACGCCTGAAAGTGTGGCCCCGTTGCCGAAGAATGTCGCACCAAACTCCTGCGCCGCCAACCCAAGACCTATCGCCTCCCTGTGCATGGCAATGGGAGAAAACCCCTTTATGCCGTCAAATCCAAGGCCGGGGATATGGAGCACATTCGCGGCATCCCTCAACCTGTCGCGGCCTTTGATCTTGTATGCAAGCCTGCCGCGCTTCCTGACAGGCTCGATCTCTGACGGCGAAATCGGGAGCAGCTTCCTCGGTCGATTCGCGCTATCTCGAACGATAGGCGCATAGGCGTTGCCACTTGTCAACAAATGGGCCTGCATCATCTCCCTGAATACAAACGACGTCATCTCGTCATTTGGGGAATCATGCACAAGCTGATGCGCGATGTGATCTCGCGCAATCTCCCGTTTTTTTCCATCTACCCGATACAGGTTGAGTGGAAGCACGGCCAGGCTTTCTGAGATGATCCGCACACAACCCCAGACCGCCGTATATTTCAGCGCCGTCTCTGTCGTGACGGATTGCCCCGCTTTTGTTGATCCGCCACCCCACGCATCAATCAGCCACTGCGCGGGGTCAGATAACGATGTGCTCGGGTTCTCGATTGATCGTGCAAGAATGTCAAATATCACTTGCGAGACCCAATATAGGCAAACACGACGAAGAACCCTCCGATCACGATTTTTGATACAGCAGGGCTGATCTCCCACAACCCATAACCCACAGAGGCGAGGCCGATTAGCCCAACAAGATCCAGTATTTTCTGTTTCATATCACTAGTAGATCCCGATCCTTGTAACCTCGCGGCCGGCTTGTGGCGACTATATGCCGGTTGAACGCCATGATCAGCGCAACAACGCCGTCGATTTTGTTTTCTGCCTTTTCCTTGTCCGGGAATATGTTGTCTTTCTTGTCAAGTCTTGCAACTACATTGCCAAACATCCACATGAGGATCGGGCAATCTGTGAATTGAATTTTTTTGCTCAAGATCAGAGCCTCAAGCTCTTTCATCGGCTCCGAGAAGTTCTTGACCGTCGCGCCAACCTCAACCATTGGAAACCCGGCTTCCTGCATTCTCACTGAAAATTGAGTTGCCTGGAACGGGTCATAGGCGATCTCTTCGATCTGAAAGTCGCTTTTCAACTCTGCAAGATCGTCCTCGATGTAGCTAAAGTCGATAATGTTTCCTGGTGTTGCCTCAAAATGACCGGCCTGGTGCCATGCTTTATATCTGGTATTCCCGCCTTCAAGGATCGTATCCTCAGGGAGGTAATGCCTGACGAATGCCGCGTATTTCCCGTTTCCCTCTGGAGGGAACAGAATTGCCATAGAAGCTATGTCTGATTTCGACGCCAGATCAATACCGATATAGCACGGTCGGCCTTTGTGCTTTTCAAGATCAAGATTCTTCTTCCGACAGGATTGATAGGCAAGCATGTTCATCCATGCCGCCTTCGCGCCCACCCACATATTGAGATGCTTGGTCTTGAACGCCGTTTGTTTCTGCGCTGAGCGTTTTGCCTGTGCTAGCTGACCCTCAAGAAATGCCTCGTCCACGCTTATACCGAAATTCGGATTGGCCTTTTTTAAGGCGTCAATCGTGTCCCATTGGTCCTCTTCGTCAAGGGTGTAAATTATCCCGAAAATCGCGTCATCATCTACTGAGCCGGACAGTATCTTGATCAAATCATCTCGCTTTTCGTAACACGGGCCGCCTGTGTCCGATCCGGCTGTCGTGATGTTGATCTGTATCGGCTGCTGCCTGGCTCCCATCCCGGTAATAAAGGTATCGACGAGATCTGAGGTTTTGTGCTCGTGGTACTCATCAGCAATACCACATGAAGGGCTCGCGCCGTCCCCGGGGTTACCGATCACAGGTTCAAACCTCGACCCATTCGAGAGGATGTTCAGCGTCTTGGCGTTGACTTCAAGGCCGAATTTCTCCCTGAGTGCTGGCGTTCGCTCACAGATCTGCTTAGCCGGCCGGAATATCTCCCAGGCCTGCTTTTCTGTCGTCGCACCGCAATAGACTTCCGCGCCATACTCGCCGTCTATTGTGAGCATCCCAACGCCTATTGCGGCAACCCAGAACGATTTGCCGTTCTTCCTCGGAACCTCGATATAGACCTCACGAAAGCGTCGGAGGCCCGTCTTCTTTTTTTTCCAGCCGAAGATGTTAACGGTGCAAAATATCTGCCAGTCGCTTAAAACGAACGTTTCGCCTCTTGCGGCCCACTGTCCCTTAACGTGTGGGAGCTTTTCCAGGAAGCGGCACCACCGTTCCGCCTCGTCCTTATCAAGAAAGATGTCCTTGCGTTTGATGTCACGGAGGAATCGGTCACACGCCTGTTTGACGTATTTGCAGGCCTGGATTTTTCCAGACTTGATCTCCCGCGCGTATTTCTTGGCCCGCTCGGTAAATGTCATAGGTCATCGAATGGGTTTCCCTCATCGCCGCCAGGCAGTGTGATTTTGCTTCGTGCGCTCGGCGTCAGGCCAAGCTCGATCTGGCAATATCTCAGTTGAGTATGCTTGGCTGCCGTGAACTCCTCGCGATCTGCGACAAGCTCGCTATAGAGCTGGCAATACTGGGCGAGGACGGTGCGATCCGCGTTCGTGATGATCCCCATCTTCTCCATTTCTTTCGTGATGCGCTTCCACTCTGCCTTGCCGTTCGCATTCAGCCATGTTGGCATCCTGGGTATCTGGTTTTTCAGCTTTGGCTTGTTTGATGGGTCTCCGTGGCGGTCTTTTCTTAGCGTTCCTCGGAGCTTGTGCACGTTATCGGGGAGTCGTTTATTAGCCATTGCTTAAAAACCTAACTGTCGGCGTGAAAATTTATGGGGTCGGTCGGTCTATAACGCCAAAGCGTCAGAGATTTGACCCCCCCTTCCCCTGCATTATTTTTTCTTAAGCATGCCTTGGTCTCTGATTGTCCTGCGACTGTGGCATGACTTACATAAGGGTCTCAGGTTGTTGGGGTTATTGTTCCTGCTGTTTCCATCTATGTGGTCCACCTCAGTGGCCGCGGTGGTCTTTCCTTCTTCCTCGCAGAAAAGGCATAAAGGATGCCTGCTCAATACTGACGCCCTGATCTTGCGCCATGCGTGATCATACCCTCGCTTCGCTGCGCTTGGTCTGGCCTCGTCAATTTTTCGCGATCTTTCTTTCCTGTGTTTCTCGCAGTAACCCCTATTAGGTACTGTTACCCCGCATCTCGGGCAAATTGTTGGCGGCCTGACCGGCATTAGCGTTCGATAATATTGATCATAATACTTCGCTCATCCGTCTGCCCGTCAGACGTTGTGATCTTACATGCTACCTTGTAGCTGTTACCTGCCGTCCCTCCCGACAGGGTAACAGTCACCGAAGTGCTTGTATCCGTAATGCTGCTGCTGTCCACGGTGATCCCGCTGTCCGCTGTAATTGTTTGGCTTGCAATCGTAACCCCAGAGGCAAGCCAGTCACTTGGCCCTGATCCGTTCGTCTTCGCCTTCCAGTCGAACTTATACGATAGGACAGCATCAGGGTCTTTGGTGAATTCCCTCGGCATCAGGCAATCGTGTTGGTAAAGGCATCCACCGCGAAGGACGGGGCAGCATCGCCGTTGTTGATGGTCTTCGAGGTGGTCAGCGGGGTGTAAACCAGGAAATTACCGCCCGTCGAGGCATCCAGTACAGCCATATCTGTGACCGTTCCCCAGTTCGCTGTCGGAGCAGGAAAGGTAATCGCTGAGGCATTGGAGATCTGCCCGCCTGTGCCGCTCGATGCGCCTGTAGTTGTCCCGTGGGTGCCCTTGTAATTGGCATCAGCCGGAGCCAGGTTTACCCGGGCATAAGACCCGCCGGAAACTTCTGTCCCGCCCCCAGCGTCTCCCGGTGAGGCGGTATAGAGCGCGTAATAAAGTCCGGTTGGCTTGGTGAAACTCGCCGTCCGAAAGATGTGATCGGAGAGCTGGTTTTCGAGGTAATCGCTTGCTTCTGCCATAGTCTAGTCTCCGTGTACTTCGCCAGGGTTTTGCGTCGCCCAAATGACCTTATCTGGGATGCGCTTTCCCGTGATCCAGTCATTCGCTCGCTGGACATCCGCGTCCGAGAATTCATCGGGCCAAAACTTCTCCAGCTTGCCGGTGACGTTCGACCAGATCGCCTCACCATATCGGACAACCATCAACCCAACCAGCGGGGATACGCGATTGCGCCCTACTGCAATAGTGGGTCCATACTCGTTTATCATGGATTTTTCCCAGAACTTGATCTCGGGGCGGACAGTCATCTGGTCAACATGGGCCTGCCACTCTGCCCGCCTGAGCTTGCACAGTTCGGGATAAGGCATATTGGCCTGCTCTTCCGGGGTCATGTCTTTAATTGCTTTCATTGTTTCACCGTTTACGTTACGGGGTAGGTTCTGTTCTCACTCTCAATCGCATAGGTCCGATCATCTTCTGCGATTGCATAGGTTCGGTTTTCTGCCTCGATGGCGTAGATCTGGCTCTCTGGGACCACAACTTCGCCGACGGTGAGTAGCGCCGTCGCCTGGAAGGTGATATTTGTCCCGCCGGCCAGGTTGATCGCAGTAGTTAAATCTGCATCTGAATCAACCGAGATAACCGCGTCAGACGCCAGTTCTATGCCTGTCGTCAAGTCAGCGGCTGATTGGACCGTTATGCCAACATTCCCAGCGAGATTGATCGGAGCTTCAAGTGAGGCGTCCGTCTGGAATGTGACGCTTGTCGCCCCATCCAGAGAGATCCCAGTGCTGAGATCTGCCGCGGTCTGGATTGTCTCGCTAGCAGCGGCCGCCATCTGGATCTGAGTAGTCAGATCGGCGCCCGAGAATACCGTCAGGCTGGTATCGCCGTTTAACGGGATTCCTGTGGTCAGGTCCGCGACGGTGGTATTGGTAATATTCGTCGCGCCCTCTAGGGCTGCGGCTCCACCTCCTGCCGTCAGATCCGCCGTAACAGCAAAGCTCTCGCTGGTATTAGCGACTAATGCGATCCCTGTAGTCAGGTCGGCTGATACGAGATCTGAGATGCTGGTATCCGCAGATAATCGAATATCTGTGGATAAATCAGCCCCAGCCTGAACGCTAATGGTTGTCGCCGACTCAAGGTTGATCCCGGTTGTGAGATCGGCGCTAGCCGTGTCAGTGATCGAGACTGCGGCGGCAAGGTTGATCCCGGTCGTTAAAGCCGCCGCGGCAAGAATGCTTATAGACGCTGCGCCTTGTAGCGCTGCCCCCGACCCAGATGCGGGAGCCCATGCCGCCGCAACACCCACTAACCTATTAACAGATGCGCTTGCCGTCCATGACATTGTAGCAGCCCCAGCAGTTGCCACTGACTTGTCACTTGCGCCATGCCAATGAGAATCAGCATCCCTTACATCGCGCTCATTTTGCGCCACATCTGCCGACCATGTTGCCACCCCGTCCCCATGACAGGCTGTGTCCATCACCCATGCGCCATCAGTTAGGGTAGTAATAGAAGTAGATACAGTTGTGGTTGATAGCGCTGTATTAGAAGCAGTTACTTCTGGAGGCCCCTGTTTAACGCCAGTATATTGGCTAACAGACGCGCCTATCTCCGTGACAGATCCGGCATAAGTAATCTCAAGGTCATATGTTCCGTCTGCTGGATAGTCCGCATCCAACAAATACCACATGGACGATGAATTGCCCCATGTGCCAGAGGTGACGATCTGATCTTCTATCGCTTTGGTAAGATTGATCGCCAACCCTGCCGGGTCTAGTACAACACTCTGCACAACAATATCGACACCGCCGCTTGAGTCCTCCGTAGTGGCGTCAACTACCATGAGGCGGTCAACACCCGCAGACACAATAACAATGCTGCCGATATTCCACGTTACCCTGTCGGACGTACTGTTATATCCGACCGTTGAGACATGGGCGATAGCCATTTATGTACCTTTGCCATATCTGGCAAAAAAAATGCCGCCCAAAGGCGGCTAGACAAGGAGGTGTACAGAAGTATTGCAATTTTACCTGAAAATAGGCGATTTGTTACAGCTTGTCAAGGATTCTCCTCAGTCGTTTTTTCGCCTCAGAAAGCCGGGCGCGGTAAGTCTTCGGGGTCCAGCCGATGAAGATCGCTTGCCGGATCTCCAAAGTTCTGCCATTGTGGTCAGCAACATACCGCGCGATAAGGGCTTTACGAAAACGCTTCGGCAAAGATGCAATAGCCTGCCGAGTCCTGGCGATTCGGCGTTTGCAGTAGTATCTTGGGATCATCGGGGCAAAGGATCGCGTACTCCGGCATGTTACTGATCCCTGACTATGCTGGATTTGCCATATCCGATACATTGGAGAGACAGACGGGTATGCAAGTGGTTCTACGCCGCGCGAAACAGACTCATCGTGGCCCCACTCTTCCAACCGTGATTCGAGCCAGTCATCCCCTGTTTTGCGGTCTCGTAGAACATGATCAGACGGGCGCTTTATTTCGTCCACGTTTCCCCCTTAAGGTTATTGTATAGCCCCATTTTGCTTTTAGCTTGCGTTTCGCCTTCCTGAGCTCAACTTCTCTGCCGAATTCTACCGCGCTAGGATCGCGATACTGATACTGATACAGCGCGGGGCTCTCAGAAGTCCGTAAGTTCTTTTTTTGCCTGCTCATACCACTGGTCAAGATAGACCCCCTTTTTCACCCCGTAAAGTTCCTTGATGGTTTTATGCGCCCGGAGAACCAGGGCCCGATAACGTTCTTCCCCGAGTTGCTCGCGCTTCCACTCCGCATGAATATGCGGATTTGCGCCAAGGTACTGATGGCATCCATGACAATGGAAGTCCACGTTTTCTTCGTCAAGTCGTACAGCCCAATTTGCCCGCCCGAAAAAGTGGGACACATGAACTTGAGCGCAATCGTCGAGCGGATAGCTCCTTCCGCATCTCGAACACTGGATCGCGCCATTTTTTCCCCTTTTGGCTTTGAGCAGGCTTCTCAACATCCTGTCATACTTCGTGATCTTGATCATTTAACCACCGTCAGCTTGGGGCGTTTGTTCTTTTCGTTGATCATCTCGATGATCTCAAGCGCGTCCCTGATGTGGCGGTTTCCCTTTTCAAGATAGCGATTGCCTACCTCCATCTTCTTCATGGCGATCCGCCAATAAACGATCTCTGCATCCGGTTTCATGCGAACCCCAGCAACGTGTCAACCATGCGATCAATGTCCTCTCTTGAGTGTTTTGTAGCAATATTCGGCGCTTTCAGCAAGTCCAGAGCGACGTTTATGACATCCTCATAAACGCGATTAAAAGTTAATTGATCCATACTGGCGAATTTCAGGGACTGCGCGACAACCTGGGTTTTTCCGTTTGGAAACGTATAGATTTCCGCGTGCCCTGACTTTACAAAAAGGTAAAACCGCATGGCGTCAGGTGATGAGAATTGTTCGCCTAATGCCGTATCATGGTAGAGAGCGGCGATCATGGCGAAGAATTTGGCATGGTGTTTCGGGTTGCGGTGCTGGAGGATTTTGACAAGAACTTCGTCCCTTGTCACAGAATCGAATATCTCTTTTTCGCATTGACCCGCAGGAAACAGGCCGCCGTTTCGTTTGATCATGTAGAGTTCAGTCATCACGATTGATCCATCGTTTATGAACGTACATTGATAGCGTCACCCCTAGCGCACCGCCAGTGCCGAGATATGGCACTGCGGGCCACCCTATCTGAGCGACATTATATACCACAGCTACCTCGCCTATCGCGATTAGATAGCTGGTTATAACCGCCCACCAGTAATGACGATGGATGACGTTTTGTTGTTGTAGCGCCCTCATAAACACAAGAACAAAAGCCGCAAGAAATATCGTCATAGTACATGCCTCCATGTCTCATAGCTTAGTATCTTTTCGATTGTTCTATAGTGAACGCCATATTTCTGCGCGATTGCCTTTGCCGAATATTTTTTATTTAATATCTCTATCTGCTCCATCTTATAGTGATGCATAGCCCTGATCTCTCGAATATCATCTTCCGTTAGCTTTGCGTGCGGAAGATCCTCACCGCGGCAAACTTTTAACCGGTTTTCGCAATCACAAATCATGCCGTATCTCCAAACAGATCAAGATTGTCCCTATCGTTAACGGCGTTGATCATGTTCTGCTTTTGCAGCTTAAAGTAGCTCTCTTTTAGTTCAAACAAAACGGGCCTTCTTCCCATTTTGACGGCCATATATCCCTCTGAGCCTATCCCGCCAAACGGGCTTAATACTGTATCGCCCGGGTTGCTCCAAAGCTGAAGGCCGCGCGAGATAACATCGAGTTGCAACGGGCAAATGTGGCGTTCATCATTTCCATCTCTCGCATTTCTGTATTGCAGAGTATCGCTTTGGTTTATATCCATCCATACGGGGCTCGCATACCTCTGCCAGATATTTATTGAGTTCCAGCGCTCAACTTCACCGTTATAAGCCTCGCTGGCTACATCTGGCTTGTCTGTGCCGGCGTACTCATCGAGCTTTAGCCTTCCAGCTATGGGTTCCGGGTTGTCTCCTGGCTTTCTGAACATCACGAGATAATCAGGCAGCCCTTGCCGGCTCATAGCAGAATCTTTTTCGACGGTCTTGTGAAGCAACCCAACAGCCTTCGTTCTTTGCATTGCTACAACTGGATCTTTCCAGATAACAACCTCTGAATGATAGATAAAACCCGCTTCAATAAACGCGCGAATGATCTCGCCGCGAAAATCGCTGATCCCGATAAACCCATCATTCTGCTTCGATGTTGGCAGGTTCATGCAATGCACAGAGATAATACGCCCTGGCATGTGGGTTCTGTAGTGCTCATCGATCAAAAACCGGTAATGCTGCCAGAATTCATCGCGGTCCTTGCTATTCCCCATGTCCCTGTCTGAATTCGAGTAGGTAAACAGGCTGGCGAAAGGTGGACTATAAATCGAATAATGGATCGAATTATCGGGAATGCCTTTCATTCCCTCGACACAATCCGCGTGGTAGATGGCATAGTCATCTGTTACTACCTGATCAATAACCTTCATGCGACTTCCTCCTTTAGCCATTCCGGCGCCTTCATTTTCAGTTTTGGCGCATAAATTGTCTTCTCAATACTTGCTTGCGCGACCTCCTTCTTCATCATCGCTCGCATATGCATGACCATTTGCTGGCTTAGTTCCTCATGTTGGACTTGTTTGCGTTCAATGTTCTTCCTAACCGCCCCTTCTGAATCAGTTATGGCAAGGTGGACATTAACCTCATGTTCTTGTCCGAAGCGATACTCCCGCCTCACAGCTTGATAGAATTTCTCAAACGAATCATCGATCCCGACGAAAAACATATTGTGCGCATGTTGCCAGTTCATACCGAACCCACATATTGATGGCTTTGAGACTAGAACCCTGTGCTCACCATGCGTGAAGCCAATCAGCCGGCGCTGTTTTGTTTCAATGTCGTCCGCGCCCCTTACTTCCGTTGCATCTGGGATAAGCTCCGCGAGCAATGCCGATTCATCATTAAGGTGGCACCAGACGATCCATTCCTCATCGCTATTGTTAACTATATTAGCCACAAGTTCGCACCTTTCCTTGATGCTGTTTCGCTTCGCTTTCCTTCGCTCGTTCATTGTAGATGCAGGTCTCGCAAACAACTCACCATCATGTATTTCTGCGGTCTCTATCTCGTGTTCAATGATGTTCAGCGGCGGCAACTCATAGCCCTCATCGGAAAACCCAAGATCGGATGGTTTGCGTATAACAACGGCCCACGTTGATAGCCACTCAAAAAACTTTGCCTTCGCATGGCCCTTTAATCTCCATGTTCCGGTATCGCCTGTGTCATTAACAAAGAACATAGCAAGCATCTCTGTCATCGACATAATCCCGAGGAACTGAGCCTGATTGCCAAGCTCCATAAAATCATTTGGTGATGGCGTCGCCGTACAAGAAAGCCGATATGGAACAGATCCCCACCGCTCAATTATCTCCGTTCTTGTTTTCCCTGTTTGATTTTTCAGAATGCTCGACTCGTCAAGCACTACCCCGGAAAATATTGACGGATCGAAGTGGTGCTGCATTTCGTAGTTGGTGATATACATTCCAGGTTCAGTTATTTCTGCGTCACTCCTGACATACCGGATTGGCATCACATTAAATTTCTCCGCCTCGCCGATTGTTTGATCTGCAACGGCCAATGGCGCAAAAATCAATATCGATCCGCTTGTGTGTCTATGAACCTTCTCTGCCCATTCGATTTGCATCAAAGTCTTCCCAAGACCTGTATCAGCAAATATCGCAGCCCGCCCCCTTGCAAGAGCCCACCGCGTAATTAACTCTTGGAAGTCCTTAAGATTTTCATTTAGATCGTTTTGCTCAAATCCAGATTGAACATCGCGAAATTGTTTTGATTTAATAAATTCCTCGTACTTCATAAACCCTCCCTAAATGTTCCCAAAAAAAGAACGTCGATCTCTGTCGGAACTTGCTGTGCATTTTTCCTGATCAAGTCTCGTTGATAACAGCGCGCGCAATAGACTTTCCAACGGACAAACCTGAACCCCGTTTGCATCTCCAGGAAGCCGCCTCGTCCACGTTTGCCGAACATTGAGAACCAGCCCGTTTTTTCCCTGCCGTCCCTGTCCTCGACGACAACGAAAACAACATCTGTCTTTTCTCCGCAGTTACAGGTCTTCGAGTAATCGGGGACCGACAAAACAGGGGTATCGTCGAAATCAGTTAGCTTACCCACGATATTTGCCCTCGATCGTTTTTGCGAAATTCTCCGGCTTGATTAGCCAGTCCAGCGAGGCGCGAAAAGGCCTTCGATCGCTGTTCTGGATTTCCCCCATGAGAAAGGGAGATTTTTTGACCATACTGAAAAACGTCTTCCAGTCTTCGAGATCGGGATATTCACGCCAGCGAGATTGGAGATGCCTTCGTCGTGTCGTGGTCCATGTTCTAACCCTTGGCAGCTCGGGAAGCATCTCGTGATAGAGGGCAATAATCTTCTCGTGGGGGCAGGGAGGCAGCTTGCTGCCGACTATGATGTTTTGATCTTTATCTGCTTCTGCTTCTGCTTCTGCTTGGGGGAACGGCGGTCCACATTGTCCACATTTGTCCACAAAACTGTCCACGGATTCAGATTTTTGTTGTGACCGATATTCGCGCTGCTTTTCCCGTTTATAGGCTTTGCGCTCTTCGCTGTCCCTTATTTCCCTGTATTTTTCGTAATTTAGCAGTCTCCACCCGCCGTCTATCTCCTCGATGCGCCGCCCTTCATAGTCTTTTGTGCGGCTATAAGGATCAGGGGATAAGAATTTACGCAACGCGATCTCTGTTTTTTCGAGAGAAACAGCGGCGCGTTTAGCAAGACCTGGTATGCTTGACCAAATTCGACCCCTCTTGTCGGCCATCGCCAGCATTGTGACCCAGACGATTCGCGTGTCTGAATCTTCGCACCAAATCGTACTTTCCGTAATTGACGAGAATAGCTTTGTGAATGTCATACTCATGCGTTTATTCCACGGTGGACAATTTTGTCCACAATAATGCCCAGTCACAAACAAATCAATACCACGAGGCCCGCATGAGCGTGTCGGCGACCTTCTCGCCCGGCATCTGGTTATGGAACAGGCCGACGAACTCCCTGCGCCGTGCTCTCTCGATACGCTTTTGTGTCTCAATAGTTGAACCGAAGACGGCTTCGAGCTTGCGATCTGGCGTCCGGAATACCGCTATCGGCGACTCAGGTGAGGCCGCCCGTACTCGTTCAATGATTTGCTTGTAGTCCATGATTGCCATTTCTTTTCCTCCAGGTCACATATGTCTTGCGGTTACGCGTGGTACGCTTTTTTGGCGTCTTTTATCCTATCTGAGTATCTTGGGGCGGGTTAGACAAAACCCGCCGAGAAAAGATGTCAGGGCGGCACTCCTCGCGGGTGATCATCCCATCGGTAACATATTCGAGCTGGATCGCCCTCTCGACAGGGACGCGGCCTGACAGCCATTGCGAGATTGCGGACTGAGTGACCGAGCGCCAGCCATATTGATCGGCGGCTTTGTTGATCTTCTCGACCAGCTCAGATTGTGTCGTTGTTGTCAGGTATGCTTTGAGGTCCATCTCGTGATATTAGCACATCTGATATTTTGTGCACCATAGACGCCGATTCCGGGCAAAAATCGCCTCGGTTTTTACTATTTTTGTTTCAAAAAACAACAATTTATAAATTTATTAGTTTAACTGTTGCGTTATTACGCAAGTGTGCTAGGCTTGAAACATGAAATACCTAATCGCGCACAACCACGACTTGTTGGACCTGGCCCGATCTCGCCCCGAGGCGATGCGTAAGGCCATGCGTCTAGCTCAGGCCAAAAAGGATGAGGTGGTCATTTATGACCGCAGGCCCCGTCGCGGCCAACCTTGCCGCTGGGTGGTCGATGGTGAGTGCGTCTTCCCGCAATAAGGAGATCGTCATGGAATACATCGCCGCTTTTGTTCTTCTCTACGCACTGTTCATTTTTGCCCGCATCACTCGCCGGGCTATCGACCGGACAAACCTCATCTATATCCCCCGGCGCAAGGGGCCGATGGCCACACTGAATCGGCGCAGGGAAGACTTGCCGGAATTGCTCAAGAGGCAGGCTCTGTGAATCTCGCGCTGGTGGCTATTGTATTCTGGTTTGTCGCGCTGGCTGTGATCTGGCTTTTCATCATCGGCAGCGATGATCGCGACGAACACGAAACCCATGCTGGAGAGACGGACAACAACCCGAGGAAAGAAACATGAAATGGATGACACTTGTTTTACTTCTTCTGACTTCTGTAGCTCAGGCCGAAGTGTCGGTAGATTTGATCTCACATTCTCGCCTAACAGACGATGATGCTTATCAGACTACGGCCTGGTATGGGGTTCAGATCAGTTACCACAAAGACGATAGCTATTTGTTTATCTCGCAGGAACAAACTCGGATCGTCCCGATCTGGGGCGCTTACGATTTGAAGATGACCGGGCTTGGCGTCGGCATCACGCACGAACTCACCCCCCACGTCCGCCTGTTCGCGCAGGCGGGTTATTACTTCGTCTCGACCAATCCATCAGGGCGGCATGACTGGAACGAAGGTCTCTATTACTACTTCAATTCCCGCTATGGCTTTTCGATGGAAGGGACACCGTTTAACTTCGATTCATATTTGATCGAAGTCGATGACACTATCGCCGCGTCGATTGGGATTGAGATCGACAAGCCTATCACCGGGCGGCTCAGCGTTGGCTTTTCTCTTGGTTATCGGTCGATGCGTATATCTGAATACCTGCGTGTTGATCGCCAGGTCTGGTTAGATGCTGGTGTTGGATGGTGGGAGCAGGGCATCGACAGGAATTTTAGTTCGCTGGATTATGCGATCAGCTTTAATTATAAGTTTTGACCATGATCAATCTGGCCGATGCTATCTGGATCGCCTCTCTTGTTGTTCTTCTTACCGTTGATCTGAGGTTTTGAGATGAAATTCAAAGACGCCGCTTATATCTGTTGCCCGGATATCGCCGACCCCATCCGTCATGCTGATGCGATGCTTGACCATGAAGACTATCTTGACGCCGCCAGACAAGCGCGGGCCGAATCAATCTACCAAGACCTAATCACCGATCCGGCTACGATCAGCGAGGCGATCACGGAGATGGATGATGACAAGCTTATGGCGATGGTCAACGCCGATCCCTTCACCGCCGGACTAACCCTCCGTGAACAGGTCAAAACATACGTCTGGGATCTGGCATGGGATGCCGCCGAATGAAATGCGAATACTGCGGAGCGGTGTGCGAACGCACAAGAAGCAGTCAGCGGTTTTGCTCTGCAAGTTGTCGGGCAAAATGGCACAAGGAAAAGTCTGGTGTCCCGGCGACAATCTACCGGGCTGACAGAATGAAGAAATACACGAAGATAATTTTACACGTCGCGCCAGTTGAAAACGACGACAGGTTTTCGCCTGGGACAAAAGTCACGATATTAGGGGTTGGTAATGAGCGAATTGACTGAAAAAAAGAAGAGTGATAAGTCACCCGCGATGTCTGATGATGAAATAATCAGCGTCTTGCAATCAAGTTTATACCCCGGCGCTGCCGCTGACTCCGTGCGCATGGTGATGCAGTATTGCACTGCGGCAAAGCTCGATCCTATGCAAAAGCCTGTCCATATTGTCCCCATGAGCGTAAAAAATACGCAAACAGGCCGCAGCGAGTGGCGAGATGTGATTATGCCGGGAATCGGTCTTTACCGCATTCAGGCGGATCGATCTGGGACATATGCGGGGATCAGCGCCCCAGAGTTTGGGCCGGATAAAACAGGAGCTTTTACGGATAAAAACGGCAACCGCGTCAACGTTGTGTATCCAGAGTGGTGCAGGATTGTCGCTTCTAAAATGGTCGATGGACGGATTGTAGAATTTACAGCGCAAGAATACTGGCTTGAGAATTACGCTTCTGATAGCAGTAAGTCCGATGCGCCGAATCGTATGTGGAGAAAACGCCCAAGAGGCCAGCTTGCTAAGTGTGCCGAAGCGCAGGCATTACGGAAAGCATGGCCTGAAGTTGGCGCAGCACCCACAGCCGAAGAAATGGAAGGCAAGATCATCGATGTTACTGGACAAAGCGAGGTTATTGCGGATACACAGCGCATCACAGAGGATGAGGCGCTCGCCATTCACGCAAAGATCACGGATAACGATATTGATCTTGCGAAGTTCCTCGCGTGGCTGAAAAAGTCATTGGGGGCAAGCTCTATCGAACAGATCGCAAAGCCCGCCTTGCCCGATGTGTTAAGGATGATTGACGCCACGATCAAGCGGAAGGCGAAAAAGTGATCGTCCACGACGTTGAGCAGCGGTCGGATGAGTGGTTTGCGCTCCGGGCAGGGATGCCAACCGCAAGCGAGTTCTCTAAGCTCGTCACAAGTACGGGCGAGCCGTCGAAGTCCATGAAGGACTACGCCGAACTTCTGGCGGCGGAGAAGTACGCCGGGCGGCCACTATCGTCATTCGGCGGAAACGCCTCGACGCAGCGAGGCGTTGAGATGGAAGCGGAAGCCATAATGGCTTATGAGCTGGCATATCATGAGGTCGAGCCCGTCGGATTTGTCACTGACGATCTCCAGCGTTATGGCTGTTCGCCGGACGGTCTTGTTGGCGCAGATGGGTTGGTTGAGATCAAATGTCTGGAGACAAAGGCACATGTCAAGGCGCTGCTTTACTTTGCCAAGCACCAGAAGACGCTGCCTAAATATATTGCTCAGACCCAGGGGCAGATATTCATTTGCGAGCGTGAATGGTGTGATTCGTTATTCTATCATCCACACCTTCCGATGCTCGTGATCCGCCAGTTTCCTGACCCCGATTTCGTTCGCGGACTAAAAATCCAGCTCGCCGCAGTGATTCGGGATCGTGATGAGGTGTTCAGGCAAATCAAAATTATGGATGCGGCATGAGCCACAGGCCATTTGGTATGGACGACGACTTGCCTGCTTTCGGTTTGCTGGTTGCCCTGATGTTGATCGGGATCGCAATCTGGCTTGCCGGAACGGGTATCGGAGTCGGGCTGGCATGGCTGAAAGTCAATTTGTTTGGAGGGTGAAATGATCGATTTGACAAAATACTGCGCCCCTGAAAGCGAGTTGCGGGATTATCTCAAAAAGCCGTTCGAGTGTGACGGATACTTTTGCGCGTCGGATGGCGCGATTATCATTATGACGAAGGATTGGAACGGCGATCTCGGCATCGGCCCCGACTACGATAAAATTCACAAAATTGTTGATGTTATAAACGCAACGTACAAAGGCTATACAACTCTTGACGATGTTGAAGAGCCAGAGAAAGAGTACTGCAAGGAATGCGGCGGCTCAGGGCGTATGGGACGATGCCCAGATTGCAAAGGTGCTGGAGAAGTTGAATGTGATCTCGGCCATCTGCACGACTGTAATACCTGCTGCGGTGATGGCGTTGTTAAAGGTGGCGACGATGTAGATTGTTTGGATTGTCAGGGTAATGGATGGGAATATGTAAATTATGGCAGCGTCCCCGTCCTCGGCGGATATATGAATTACAAATACGTCGCCATCCTCAACGACCTGGGCGCAAAGATTGTGCAGTCTGACAAAAACGATCCCAGGTCATTGTATGTATTCCGATTCCAAGGCGGCCGCGGCGGCGTGATGCCGATGCGTAAATAATGGAGGGAGTAATATGACCAAAAAAGAACTCGAACGACTCGTAATGGCTACAACTCAAGCCGACAACCTCGACGAACTTTTGTTCGGCGAACAACTAACGAGGCTATTTATGGGGCTTGTGGCTATCGGCGTAGATGGGGATAGCGTCCTGCTGCAATACTGGAACCTGGACGAGTACAATTCGGCAGGTAAAGCCATTGAATTCCTCTGGCGACACCGCGAAGAATTGCCCAATTAAGTTTATGGACAGGCGGCGTGGAAAGCAGACACGCAGCGGCCACAATATAGTGGAAGCCCTTACGGTGGAGGAAAGTGTAGGGGGCATTGAATTAGGGTGAAAAAAATGGAAAAGAAAATAAATGTCGAAAAAATTGTACTTGGACACGCACACAAACAATATGAGGGGAACTGTAGCAAGAATGTAACCGTCGAAGATATAAAAAAAGAATTTTATCACCCGAATTTTGGAGGACGTAGCGCATGGGTAAGAAATTGTCGATGGGGAGCCATACGCCACGAAGATTAAGTTTATGGACAGCTAACGCGTAAGCAACGCAGCGGCCGCGACAAGACGTGCGGAAGTCCTTACGGTGGAGGAAAGTGGGCCTGTTGGCAAACCGTTAGCCGGATTAGCGCCCGGCCCTGCCCGTAAAGGTGAGCAGCCGCCTAAAGTCTGTGCCGAAATGTGAATGACCACTCCGCCCGGCACAGGAGCTGCACCACGTGGGTATAGCTCAGTCTGGTAGAGCACTCGCTTTGGGAGCGAGTGGTCGCAGGTTCGAATCCTGCTACCCGCACCAGTTTATGGTGGTCTGTTGGCCTGGCTTTAAGCAGCAGATAGACGACGGGTATGCTCATGCCTTAGGGTCCGTGTACAGGTATGCAAGTCAACAGGCCGCCTCTACTTAATTAACGAAAAGGCTAAAAGAAAGTTTTAATTATGACTGGCGTTAAATGCAGGACGTGCGGAAAGATTTTCGCCACCCATCGCGCCCAGATGGATCATCATCGAGCGAAACACCAGAAGCTACAGAGCGATGAGCAAAAGGGTGCCCTAGTAAAAGACGCTTTAAGTGAGATGTGGGATGAGGATTATGACGTTCTCTACTGGCACGGATTAGAAGACACAGGTGATAAATAATGAAATTGGCACACTTATATAAATTTGACTGGTACACACCTCATCAAGCGTGGCTGGCAGAGCGAGGGTTACCGCATCATGCCCATTATGGCGCGAAACCGGAAAGAGCCAATCTGCGCTTCACCGATCTGCGCTACGCCGATCTGCACTCTGCCAATCTGAACTACGCCAATCTGCGCGATGCAGATCTACGCTACGTCGATCTGTACTCTGCCAATCTGAGCTACGTCGAACTGTACTCTGCCGATCTGCGCTTCACCGATCTGCGCGATGCCAATCTGAGCTGCGCCGATCTGCGCTACGCTAATCTGGGCTTTGCCAGTCTGCGCGATGCTGATCTACGAGATGCTAAGTTACACCACGTCATCGGCAATAGAAAAGAAATTAAGACCATACAGACCGACCCCTGGCCGATTGTCTTAACCAAGGATGTAATGGCAATAGGTTATGAACAGCACAGCATCGAAGAATGGCGGGGCTTCGATGATGATCGCATCGCGTCAATGGATGATGATGCACTGGAGTGGTCGCGCACATGGCGTCCGATTATTGAGCAGATAATTGAGGTAAATGCTGCATGAAAGAGATAAGTCCCAAGCTAGCAAACGAACTGCTTGATCGCATCGAGAAACTGGAAGCCTGGTGTGATGAACGGGCAAAGGATGAAATGCTTATCAATGGAAAACCAAACTGGCGAACAGCGTCAGTTATGGCCTTCGAGATTCGCCAGCACCTACTGTGGCACACGATGGCCGGCGACGTTTGCTCGATACCGGACCTCAAGCTATCACAAGATGGTAAGTACAGCGTCGGCCCAGATAGAGATAACGACTTCACCGACGAGCGAGGAAAAGAAGATGAAGGTACTAATTGACGAAGACGGCAGGCTTCACATAGAGAGAGCCGGTATTTACCGCCAGCAGACATGCCCATTCTCATTTGCGATAGGGATGACGACTTCATGCGGGGACTGGTGTCCGCATTTTGGCGAGCCTGTGTTCTTCTCTGAGGAGATTATTGATAATGACACAGATTCTACACTGGTACCGCGCGTGCAGTTAACATTATGCCATAATACCGCATTCTATATCCCAAAAGAAGATCTTGTAGATTTTCGTGGTGAGAAGAAAATGGAAGCTGGGGAGGGTGAAAATGAAAATCAAGATCGATGAGGATGGCTGGCTATGGTTAGAACGGGCCGGGAAAATGAAATCCCAATTCTGTATTCATTGCGACGGTGACCGGTGTGGAGATTGGTGCCCAGCTTTTGGTGAGCCTTATGGCACAGAGACAATACACCTATGTCTGTGTCGTGAAGTAGGTGATGAGCTGCAATGCAAGCCAGGAGACTTCACTGACGAGCGAGGAAAAGGGGATGAGGAATAAGCACAAAAAATCTTGTGTGTATAAAGATCATTGGCGCGCCTTCTTCACTATCTGGTGGTTTGCTAGCGGTGACGAGGTTATGCGTACATCAAAACAACGTATATTAGCCTACAACTTTTATCGCTGGTTTCTAAATTTGGAAGCAAACAGGGTTTGGGAGCAAATAGGTGTGAGTAATGACCAAACTTGAACGAGCAACAAGAAAAGCAATCCGGGAATGGCGTGAAGAGCAGGTGTACACGGCGAATAAAATCCACCATGCGATTCCGCGCGAGAAATAACATGACCGATAACGATGACCAGGAACTGATCTATAGCACTGAACTAGCGCTGCTAAGGAGGATCGCCGAAGCGAGTTCTGACCTTGTTAAAGCGCAAGTATGGCGAGAGTTTCGCGAGGTGAACGGAGGCATAGAAAAGTTTGAAAAAGCACACGTAAACGCGGTATCTGCATACGAGCGATGGCTGGATGAGGACGACGGATAATGACCAAACTTGAACGAGCAACCCGCCGCGCTATCCGTGAGTGGTATGAAGAACAGGGATACACGGTAAAGAAAATTCGCCATGTGATCCCACGCGCCTATGTAGTCGCAAAGCCAGCAGCAAGAAATCTGGTCGTTGCCGTCCCACCCTGCGATGCGCCTGAACTAAGCTCAGGGAGCGATTTAGGTAGCGTGACTATGTTGCAGTTTGATCCGCGCCTAAGAGTAGGCGACTGGTGCAGCGTCGCTTATGTCACGACGGAGGTAGGAAGTGGATGGGCGGCTATTCCTGCCGTAACTATGAAGGACTAGGTATGAGCAAAAAAGAAATAAAGAAAGTAACAATAGACGGAAAAGAGTACGAAGCACCCGATTGGGTTAACTGGATAGCTTTAGACGCAGACGGAGAATGGCGGGGATTCGAGAAAAAACCTAAGAAAAATGAATACTTTTCTATGTGGATGGCCATAGGGGGGAAGCACTACTTTATTACAAGGTCCGTTGGTTGGGAAAATTCATTAAGGGAGGTAGGTAGGGATGAAAGCCGACTGGAAACCAATTACTGAACCGCCGCACGTGCCGGAGATACAGAGTTGCATCGCGGTGCTGTGCGTGTGGGAAATGCGCATACCCGAAGTGCTTTTATACTGGCCAGAAGGCGTCTGGACAGACATAGACGATTGTCCACTTGCTTACGATGACTTGCCAGACAAGTGGACCTATCTGCCAGATATACTGGATGCGTTTGAATGTCGAGCAACCATAAGCTAAAACCCGACGGCAAAACGGCAGACCTTCCCGGCAACGCTACGACGATGTGGGAGTACGACAAGTGTCCAAGGTGCGGGCATACCCGGATGGGATCGACCGCCCGACTGTTCTGCCACTACTGCGGCGTATGGTGGTGGTGGAGCAGCGTCAGAGAGGATGATAGCCATGCCTGACTATGACATGTGCGCCCTCGATACCTGCCCGCATCGCAAGCGTTGCCGCAGGCACCTGGACAGCGGCACGCGCCCTGACCCGATGCAAGCCTGGTCCTTCTTCATCAAGCGCGGCCCGGCTACGGACCCCAACAACTGCGACGGCTGGTGGCCGGTTGCCTCTAAAACCACACAAAACACTAAGAAATAAAACAACACAAAAATAGCGGTTAATAATTTGCAAAAAAGTATTGACAATTATAGATAAGGGTATATACTTTTAGCATGGCAATCAAACAAGAGGAACAAGGCATGAAAAAGACGGCAGCACAAATAAGCGCCAAAGCCGTCAGGGCCGCCGCCGCGAGTGTTCGCGGTGCGCGGTCCATGGGGATCGTCACGCGGGCGGCCATTGAGGCTCCTGCGCTGCTGGCCCGCGCCCGTAAGGTACTGGCACGGCTGGAAGATAAGGCCGCCGAGGACCGCCTGTGCGACGGTACTGGCGCGGCTGAGGCCAAGTACCAGGCCTTCTCGGCGGCGGTCGATGAACTGGCCGCCGAGCTGGGCGAAGCACCGGAGCCCGCCCAGGCCAAACCCGAGCCGGAGCCGGAGCCGGAGCCGGAGATCGACCCGGCCATCCGGGCGGTGGCCGTGCGGGTCGGGAAAGACCCGCACAATCCCGCGCTAAAAGTGCGGGAAACCAAGTGGTATGACCGCCGGGGTATGCCGGTCGTACAGGTCGGCATCGCCGGCCACAACGAGGGCCACACGTCCTCGATTGACGGCAGCTATTCCGGTGGCTGCTCCACCTTCCGCTCGCTCGGCTTCATCTGCGCCGACGGGCAAGAGCCCATTATGGCGGCCGACAAGACGGCTAGCTGGGACGGCGTCCTTTGGACGGAGAGCGGCGACGCGTGGCTGTGCCGGATTGGCGACGACGCCATCTACTATGGCGACATGAACAAATACCACATCATGGACTGGTCGCCGCGTGCTGGCCTCGAAGCAAAGGAGGGTGACCGTGTGATCGTCCTCGACGGCCCATACAAGGGCAAAGCCGGTGCGGTCGTCTATACCCGCACTGACGGGATCGTGCCGGTAGAGCTTGACGACGGCCCCCGGCTAAATGTGGATTCATGCAAACTGAAAATGGAGGATCAGAAATGATCATCAACCTTACCCAACACCAGGCCACGCCTGAACAAGTCGAGGCGGGCGTGGTTGACCTGCCCGACGAACAGCGGGGGGAGCTGTCCCGTTGGCTTACTTTCGATGAGATCCCCACGCCGGACGATCTCAACGCCACGGCGCACGCCGTTGCCCGCATGGCCCGCGACGCCGGGGCCGATGCCGCCATGATCGGCGGCGCACCCTTCTTCATACCCGAGCTGGAGCGTGTGCTCCGGCACATGGACGTCACGCCCGTCTATGCGTTCAGCCGCCGCGAGTCCGTTGAGGTGACGGACGAGGACGGCAACGTCCGCAAAACGGCGGTGTTCCGCCACCTGGGGTTCGTCAAGACTAATTGGGAGGACATCTTATGAGCACCACACAAGCAGCCGTCGCCGTTGAACTGATCAAGGCCAACGGCGGCATCACCAACCTGCCGCCCCTGCCGGCCAATCCGCTGAAAGGCCGAGGCTACGCACGGGAGCCGTTTTCTTTCGACCGCCGCAAGAAGGCCGACCGCGTGAAGGCCACCTTCTACGACCTGTTGCCGGAGCGCCACAAGTGCGAAGCCTGCACGGCTCGCCGGGCAAAGGGGTATCTGGAATACTCCAAATTCATCAGCCCCGAGGCGTGGGCGCTGTGGCAAGTGCTGAATGGCGAGGTGTAACCATGCCTCGCCCCAAGCTCCCGCCCGGCGAGCGGAAGATCGCCGTGTCATACAAGCTGGCCCCGTGGATTGTGCGGTGGCTTCGTGAACAGGACCGGCCTGCCTCTCAGTTAATTGAGGAGGCCGTGGCCAGATACAACAAATTGGAGGCACCAAAAAATGACTGAAAAGGGATCAATCGTTGAGGCCGTCAAGGCCGCGCATGAGTTCGGCGGCGATGGATCGAACTGGCGATGTTATGCGCCGCACAGCGTCGCATGGTTCCGGCAAAGTGAATATAACACGGGCAGACGGGATGCGCGAATCATGAATAACGAGCGGATACGCAACGCGGCCATGCTGATCTCAACGTTTGACGGGAATGATAATGACTAAACTTGAAAGGTTGATACATAGCTTAGTTTCTCTCTGCACCGAGAAGCAATCATGAAAGAGATCGCATTGACAAAAGCGCAACGCAGAGCGCTTGGCAAACTCAGTAGCGTTCCAAAATGCGCTTATGACCTGGGCGAATCGCTATCAACATTACGAGCGCTATGCAAAAAAGGACTTGCCAAAGACGTAACGAAAGGATCGCTAGGAGCGATGTTCAGCCCGAGAACACATTTTATGTTTGTAAGGAGATGACTGTGAAAGAAATCGCGCTATCCATCCTCGGCACTGCCTTTGCGCTATCGCTGATTGCAGTGTCCTACATAACGCCAGTACAGGCCGCCAACGAACGCCACTATCAAACTCAGTGGTGCAACGCGCAGGGAGGCAAGATGGAGGTACGTGTGCGCGGGGGAAGAGTAGATTGTGTTACCGCCCGGTTCGCGGTGGAGTTCGATTTTGCGCCGAAATGGAAGGAGTGCATTAGCCAGGCCCGATAGTATGCCCTGATGACTGGCAAGCACCCGGCTTGTGCGTTGATCATGGGGCCGGGGGATGGGAAGTATCGGGAGATGCTGGACCACTACCTGTCGATGTATGACATTTATTTGAAGGTGATTGAGGTGAAAAAATGATCAAACGTTATTGTGACTGCTGCGGTGAATAAATTCTCGAAACGAATGAAATAAAGGATTCTTCGCATATAGGAAGATTAAGGTCATCCTTAGAAGGAGAAAGAGGTATATTAGTAATAGAGGTCATGGTAGGTATAGACTCAACACGGAACGCTGGTGATTTCTGCAAATACTGCGTTCTTGACGCGCTTTACAGGCTGGATGACATAGGAGAGCGCATTGAACCGCTGGAATAAAAAATGAGTACACACGGAAAAGCTAAAGCTATCGCTAAGATTGATCTTGAAACTGAATCGGCGATAGCAGCCATAAATGAAAGGTACGATATTTCTGAATCCGTGAAAAAGGCGCTTAGGGCTACAGCAATCGCGACAGGAGAAGCGCATAAACGCGCGATTGCACAGATCCCACATGAACACATAGATGATAGTGGAAAATATAACCCTCCTTAGGTATAGGCTACGAGCATATTTTTAAGCGTTGCAATCCCGCAACACACAACCGCAGGAGATCCCTGCAAGGAGAAATAAGATGGAGATGATCACTGGTGCAATCTTCGCCGTTGCTTTCATGGGCGGCAATCAATACGTTGGCAGCACTATCGGGCAGGACTTCCCCGCCTGCGAGAAGGCACCTTACGTAACGGTGAGCCGTCCGGGTGAAAGCTATGCCTTCGAGGTGTCTCAGTGTGAATTGGCCGATCACCCTGAGTATATCGTCCAGAAGTAAGGCCGCTATATAGGGAGGGGTAAAACCCTCCCTAAATTTTATTTTAGCAATACTAATAACAGGGTTATATAGATGAGTGAAAACCGTTTTTCTGTAGGTGACTTGGTACGATTTAAGTTCGTGGCAGGTGCATCTAAGCCAGTAGAAACAATTGGCGAGATCGTGCGCATGAACAAAAAACACGCAAGTATCAGGTGCGGTGGGTTTGTTTATTCAATCCCTTTTGACAAAATCATACAAAAAGTCAGTACACAAAAATGAAATTCCATGATAATGATAGATATGGTAAACGTATTTTATGGGCACTTTTTATAATCAACGCACTTAACATTTTACTAACGCTTACGATCTATTGAGGGCCTGCAAATGTATTTTCACCATAAAATTACTTACCCTGACGGCACTGTATGGGACGGAAAGCTGGATCATTCAGTAAACTTAAATTTTTTTGATCTTGGAAATAATGATCTAAAAGGTTTTAGTGTCCTTGATATTGCTACCAATGACGGTTTTTTTGCTTTTTGGTCAGAGCAGTATGGCGGTGCGGATCAAGTAACGGCGATTGACGTGTGTACTTATGACAAGTATGACTGGGGACCACGTGGTGCGCCTGATCAGATCAAGGAACTTGAGCAACAGGATAAATGCGAAGTGTTTAAGTTTCACCACGCAAACTTAGATAGTAATGTTGAGTTTATGGAAATGTCGGTTTATGAACTGCCAAATACCGGCAGGATGTGGGACGTGATCTTTAATTTTGGTTTGCTTTACCATCTGCAAAATCCAATACAGTCATTAGTAGCTTGTCACAAAGTATGCCACGGGATCATGTTCTTGGAAACACAGGTTTTGCCTGGTAAGCGTTTGATCCCGTTGTCGTTGGACTGTGGACATTATACAGGCGCGTTAACGATCACTGATCATAATTGGCCTACTGAATCATGCGTTGCCAGTTGGCTTGCCAAGGCAGGGTTTGATGATGTCTTTATCCAAAAACAAGAAACAATGCACCATCCAACACGGCAACGATTTGTGGTTACAATAAATCCGATCTGGACACGGCACATGAACAACAACGCAAACTTTTTTTACGTGGATAAAACGTATTGGGACCGTGTAAGGGCAGAAACACAAAACTATATCGAACAACTATGATCAGTCTAATCCTCTCTTTATCAGTGGTTACCATGATCTGGTAGATCAGTGGTAAGTCCCCTTATCTGGTCAGTCTGCTGGCCGTAGTACCGATCAAAATCCTGATTGCCAGTTACATGGCCACGGTATAAGGCGGCCAGGACTGGCTGTTACAGTCCGTCGAG
>JALTPW010000948.1 GCA_026999335.1 Chromatiales bacterium | reverse complement strand
GCTGGAACAGCTGCGAGGGATTGGACAGCAGGCTGATCGCCGGGTAGGTATCCATGTCGGCCTTGGACATGGACAGCAGGCCACCGGCAATGACGGGTGTCTTCAGTTGCAGGGCCTTGGCGGTCTCAATACCCCGCCGTCCCAAGGCAATGATCACATCCTCAGGCCGCTGTTCGATGTCCTGCCGCAGGGCGGCTATATCGGCCTCAAGGGGCACCTCCAGAGGGGTGATGGTGCCCCTGGTCGTTTCTTCGATGCCGCGGATAATCTGCTCGAACAGTGTTGCGTAGCCTCCCTTGGCATCGGGATAGATGACCGTGATGCGAGGTTGTGTCGCCAGCGAGGCACTGTATGGCCACAGTGCCAACGCCAATAGCAGCAGTCCCGCGTACGTCCAGTTTAGAGCATTGGCGGGGCGCGAGTGAATGCGGCGTTTACTGGCCGGATTCATAGCGGGCCACTTTGGGGTGCGGATGGCTGCCGGCAGCAGGCTTGAAAGGGCGGGCGTGTAACACTGTGAGGGACGATTTTCAGTCGTAAGACCGGCTTCCATGAGTTGAACAGGGCTTCCCTAGGCATGCGAGGCTTGGGTCCGTAATTGCTGGTAAGTAAGCTGGTATAAACAGATTCTGAATCCCGACAGCCGATTCAGTGGTCTCTTGAATCATTGCGGAACCCTATCGGTTGGTATTCGCCGGACTTGAACCAAGTGGACTTGTTGAATAAGGCATTGTTACCATTCGGCGTTAGTCATGCAGGGTACCGACTAAGGGGTCTCGGAGACAAGCGCTTTTTTCCAATATTGAGCCTGAATCCGTGGCTTCAGGGCTGATGCAGAGTGCAAGATATTGGTTTCACAGTGGAATCAAGAACCCTGATTTTACCCATCAGTGAGTGAGGTGTATTCCGTGAAGCTGTGGAAATTCCTTGATTCTGCTGTAAGATCAATGGCTTGTGCTGCGTGTCGTCCTGAGTCACGGATTCAGGTTGAGACTTAACCGAGCAATTTATACTAAACTGAAGTTTCACGCTTTTTCGTAACGTGACGTATAGAGAGAAACCCATTTAAGTGGGGTTTGCTATCAACTGCACAATTCGAGCGAAAAAGCTCACCCCTCCATTGGCAGTGGGTTCCAGTATAGTAAAAACCGTGAAACTTCAGATACTAAATAAATATATATAAATCCGGTATGCAGATAAAGATCAGGTGCTGCGGCAGCAGGTCTCTTCTGCTCAGCAGCACCGTGAGGGCCTCTCGGGTGACCTTGCCGTCATTAATCTTTGGAGTGGATTCCGTTCCAGTCCTGGCTGAGGGTTTTTTCAACGCCAGATTACCGGCACTTGCAACATCTTCTGGGTAGCGGCGGTGCGCGGCAGGCTTTGTTCTGGCAACGGTGTGTCGCTTCAAGCCCCCTGGGCTACGGGTTAGCACAGCGTTCTTTTCGGAGTGACACTATTTTTGGTCAATGCCATTTCAGGCCGGGCGTCTTTTCCAATAACCCGTCAAGTGATAAGGTTGATCGCCGTTGCCCCGTGCCTGACGGGAATTTTCGGTGGCCATGCGGGGCGAGGGAAAAAAATGAAACGAATGGTTTACACGGACAGGCCAAAGTGACTAAAGTCTGATGATTAATGGCCGCTCCATCCGTATGCCGCCGTGTTGCTGGCAGGAAACAATCCCTTTTCGGGTTATGTCGTATGCAAAACAATACTAAGTCTGCAAACCGTGGCCGTTTCACGGGAATGCCGATAGCGTTTCTTTCGTCCCTGTTTTTCAGCAGCGCACTGCTGCTTGTTGCCCCTCTGGCGGCACAGCCACTGGATGAAGACGATGCCTTCATGATGATGGACGAAGAGATGATCTCCATTGCCACCGGGGGCCTGCAGCCACTCTCGCAGGCCCCCGCCGTGGCGACGGTGATCACCGCCCGCGACATCGAAGCCATGGGGGCCCGCAGCCTGGATGAGGTGCTGGAGTCGGTACCGGGGCTGCATGTTTCCTATGCTTCACTGTATCTGAATCCCATCTACAGCATTCGCGGTATCCGTACCGATACCAATCCCCATGTATTGATGTTGGTTAATGGTGTGCCGTTGACGAATCTGTATCAGGGCAATCGCGGCTCTTTTTCCACCCTGCCAGTCGAGAATGTCGCGCGTGTCGAGGTCATTCGCGGTCCCGGTTCGGCCGTCTATGGCGCCGATGCCTTCTCTGGTGTTATCAACGTGATTACCAAAGGGGCGAAAGACATTGATGGCACCGAGGTAGT
>JALTPW010000947.1:576-2273 GCA_026999335.1 Chromatiales bacterium | reverse complement strand
CTTATGCGACGATTAATAACTCAAGTTTCGGGGTTCAAAAACAAGCAGAAATATAACGCAACTAATTGATAAATAAAGAAAGCAGGCCTCACGGAAGGTTATAATGTAGGTGTTCAAAGCCCAACATCAAAACCAACCGGAAGCCAGCATGAATAATGACACGAAGACACGTCTATTTCCAAGTTTGATTGAGGATGTGCTCAAACATCCGGGGCAATGCGTTGACAACGTTTTTGCAAGCGTGTGGAAAGGTTTAAATTTCAGCCGCCTCATCCAACGTTCAGGGTTCAAGAAACGATCAGGCGTCCCTGTTGTCGATTCTGTTTTTTTGTTAGTCCTGTGGAAGTGGGTCGATGTTTCATCTATCGCGGTTTTCGCCAAGCAGTCATTGAAGGTGTTTTCTGATGCCAAAAAGGATGTCATGTATGAACTGCTTAAGCGTGAAGACGTTGATTGGCGAGGGTTGAATACAACCGTCGCCAAAACAATCTATACACAACAAAATGTCTCATCAAACCGCATAAAAGCCTACGTATTAGATGACTCAATAAAGAAACGTCGAGGAAAGAAGATGGAGGGCGTCTCCTGCCACTTTGATCATACCGAAGGGCGTCACGTCATGGGACAGCAAGTATTGACGTTAGGGTTGGTAACCGAGGCATTGTTTATGCCCCTTGATTCTCAGATATACGTCAGTAATTCCAAGCCACAGGGGCTTATTCGAGCATTCAAAGATAAACGCAGCATCGTTGCTAAACGCTTTGATGAGGCGGTTGTTCAAAGCAAACCCGAAATTGCCAAGGGAATGCTGGGCCGTGCGAAGCGTCTGGGTATCAAAGCCGACTACCTTGTTGCTGATGCCTGGTTTGGTACCAAAGCGATGATAGAAACAGCACTATCATTGGAGGTTACTGGCCTATTCCGAATGAAGAAAAACAAGATGAAATACCGTGTTGTGGATTCAAAAGGTCAGATTGAAGCGCTTGATGCTAACGCGCTTTATCATAAGGCGGTAAAAGGTGAGTGGAAAAAAGTTCGCGGTATGCCTTACCGGGCGGTGACGATGGATGTTGAGATGGATATCGCATTAGGCAAAAATAAAGAGTCGAATATCATCAGTGTTCGACTGCTCTTTGTTCGTGGTGTGACGGAGCAGAGCAAGCCCTGTGTCGGCAAGAAAGACTGGGCACTGTTTCTGACCACAGACCCCGAAATGAGGTTGACAAAGATACTGGAGATATACGCATTACGCTGGGGGATCGAAGTCTATTTTAAAGAAGCCAAGCAGCACCTTGGTTTTCTAAAAGAGCAGACGTGGACATTCGCCTCTCATACCGCGTCGATTCATCTCACCGCGATACGTTACCTCATGTTGGTGTATGCCAGGCATGGGAATAATGATCTTCGTATTTGTGATGTTCGCTCTCAGGTGAAAGAGCAACTGACCACGCTCGATTTTGCTCAGCGTTTGTGGCAACTATTCAGAGCGTTAATCAATGGCGTGATAGATGGCCTCAAAGAAAAGATCGGGAAAATGACAGAGACCGTCATGGAGGCAATCGACGCTCGTATTGACGAGTTTTTTGTTCAGGCGCTCCAGCTCGATACGTTTACGCTGAAAATGGAGTTTAAGTCGTGAGTAACTTTATTCGAAAACGCTCGTTTTGAACCCCGAAACTTGAGTTATATTTTCCCCG
>JALTPW010000947.1:0-566 GCA_026999335.1 Chromatiales bacterium | reverse complement strand
GTATTCCAGCAACAGACCACGAATCTGATTGCCTTGTGCCGTTCGTCGGGCAACAAGCTGGCTGCGGATACGGTGTATGCTCTGCATGTCTTGTTGTTTGATGCTTTTTTCGGGAACAAAGCGCATGCTGGGTCGTTGAACGGCTTCACAAATGGCTTCTGCATCGACGGCATCATTCTTATTCGACTTGACGTAAGGTTTAACAAATTGTGGTGCGATCATCCGTACCCTGTGCCCTAGTGATTTGAAGACTCTTACCCAATGATGAGCACCACCACAGGCTTCCAATCCGATAAGGCAGGGCAGTAACTTTGCGATAAAAGCAGTGAGCTGTTTTCGGCTGAGCTTCTTTTTCAACACTGCCTGACCAGACTCATCGACGCCATGTAGCTGAAAGCTGTTTTTTGCCAGATCGATTCCCAACACCTTGATTTGTCCTTTTGTGCTACCTTTCTTCATGGCTTGCCTCGCTACTGTTTTGATGTCAGATTGACGACGACATCATGGCCCATTTGAGGCCGTTTAGGGAGCGGGGCGAACCATTCCATTAGGTCTTGCGTTTTGCT
>JALTPW010000946.1 GCA_026999335.1 Chromatiales bacterium | reverse complement strand
TCAGCAATATCGATAATCATACCCCGGATATATGGGATCCTGACTACACCTACCGCGCCTCCAACTCGACCTACAGCATGTCAGCCAACGAGGAAGACGACCGGCGGCGCAAAGAAGCCCTGTTTACACCGGTGGATTGCAAGGGTGTCAACGAAAGTGCCGGAGGCTACTGTCTGTTGGGCCGGGTGGAGTATGACAAGGACTCACGACGCGTGCAGGTCGGCGAACTGGTCGGTCTGAATGACGATACATCGGATCCCAAACAGTTTTCCATTGGCATTATCCGCCGCATCAAAAGCTGGAAAAATGGCCTCGAACTGGGTATTCAGAAACTGGCACCCTGTGCTGAGGCCATTGCCACGGCTGCCATTCCCAAGGATGGAGAAAACAAAAAATACAACCGCAGCCTGATCCTTCCTGAACTCAGCGGCATCAAGCAACCCGCCACGATTATTACCCATGCCTGGCTGCGTGAAGGCGACAACATCATCACCAACATCCACGGCCAGAAAGCCTTTATCCGTCTGAGCAAGATACTGGAAAGCACGGGCGTCTTTGCACAATTCGAGTTCACGGTGATCGAAAGCGAAGACACTTCAGCGGACAAAATCGGCTCAATGCAAAAAATTGCGCAGGAAGAGAAAGGCTTTGATGACGTGTGGTCAATACTCTAGTACTCCGTCCAGATTATAAATTGGCGGAGTACTCTTTCAAGGTGATAATGTCAGGAATAGGTGTCATCACGAGAAAAAGCCGTTTCGAGTCCGTTCTTTCGGCCATTTGAGGCGAACAGTGACTCATATTTAACAAAAATGGGCGGGAAGAAAGTGGGCCAAAATGGCTTTCCCACCGTAGGCTTCTGGTTCTCGCACAGGCTCCTGGCCCACACAACCACTAACTAACTTTGTGTCGCGTATTGAATTGAATGTCTATTCAATTCACCATATGGCATAGCACCCTACTCAAAAATACCTCTCAGGAGTAATTCATTGGACACCGGGAATGTTATCCGTCCGCTGATTCTTGAAGAATCATCCAACGATGCCGAAACACTGGCCAGCAACCTGCGCAACGCCGGCTTCGCCGTGCGCTACCGCCATATCGAGGACAACGAAGACCTGCAATCCGCCCTCGACGAGCAGGCCTGGGACATCCTGCTGGCCACATCGCAGGTCGGTGACTACCGCGCCCTCGATGCCGCTGCCACCATCAAACGGGCCGGCAAGGATATTCCCTGCATCATCTTTGGCCCACAAACCGACAACGACAGCATCGTGGCGATGTTGAAAGCCGGCGCTGCCGACTACATCAACGAAGAAGCCCAGGATCATCTGCTGTTGGTGATCGCCCGGGAAATCGACAACCTGCGCGAACGTCGCAACCACCGGCAATGCAAAAATCTTTACACGGAAAGTGAAAAGCGCAACCGTGTGTTGCTCGACAGCTCTCGTGACCCCATGGCCTATCTACACGAAGGTATGCATGTCTACGTCAACCAAAGTTACCTGGATATCTTTGGCTATGTCGACCGCGACGAGTTGGAGTCCGTGCCGGTCATGGATATGATCGCCCCCGACCAACAGCAGAAATTCAAGGATATCCTGCGCACCCTGAGCAAGGGTGAAACACCGGAAGGCACACAGGAGTTTAACGTTGTGCATGCCGCTGGCAACGAGTTTCAAGCGACCATGCAGTTCTCTCCGGCCAGTGTGGATGGCGAACCCTGCACCCAGATCATGATTCACCAGAAAAGCCATGATAAAGAGCTGGAGAAGGAGTTACAGCAACTGCGCCAACAGGATCTGCTCACCGGACTGTTCAATCACCAACACTTCATGGAAGAACTCAAAACAAGTCTGGCCAGCGCCATGGTGAACGAAGGCCACGGCACCCTGCTGTACCTGGAACCCGGTGACTTCAAAAACATCAAAGACACGCTGGGCATTGCCGGTAGCGACCTGGTACTGGCCGACATCGCCCAACTGCTGCGCGACAACAGCCCGGGCGATGCCATCCTGGCCCGCTACGCCGGTACCGTGTTTACCATCATTCTCAATAACTCGGATAGCGCACAGGCCGAGCAACTGGCTGAGCAACTGCGTCAGGCGCTGGCTGAGAAGATTTTCGATATCGAGGAAAAATCCGTCACCACCACGTTCAGCATTGGCATTGCCCCCATCCATGAAACCACGCCAGATACCAAGCAGGCTTTGAGTCGTGCAGAACAGGCCTGCGGCATCGCCCGTGAACAGGGCGGCAATCAGGTACACATTTTCTCGGAAGAGGATGTCCTGGCGGTATTGGAAGCGGACAAAAAAATGGTTGCCTTGTTGCAGCTGGCGCTGAAGAACAATCGTTTCAGCCTGCAGTATCAGCCCATTGTCAGCCTGCACGCCGAGCCGGGAGAACGCTATGAGGTTCTACTACGCATGTTGGATCAGGACAACCAACTGCTTATGCCGGGTGAATTTCTCGCTGCCGCCGAAAATGCCGGGCTATTGATCGACATCGACCGTTGGGTCGTCAGAAATGCCGCCCGCGCCCTGCTCGACAAGCGCAAGCTGGGCAAGAAGCTGCAGTTTTTCATCAAACTGTCTTCCGCCTCATTGAATGACCCCGGCACCCTGGGCTCGATCAGCAAACTGCTGCAGGCCGCCCGTCTGCATGGTGACAGCATGGTGTTCGAGATCACCGAACAGGCGGCCGTAGAGAACCTCTCCACGGCAAAGAACTTCGCTGCTGGCCTGCAACAATTGCACTGCAAGTTTGCCCTTGATCATGTGGGCAGCGCCACCCAGTCCCTGTCCTATCTCAATCACCTGCAAGTGGACTTCCTCAAGATCGATGGCAGCCACATTGCCAACGTCAGTAATGAAGACAGTCAGCAGGTCATCCAGGAAGTGGCCGAGCTGGGCCGCAGCAAAGGCTTCCAGACCATTGCCGAGCATGTCCAGGATCCGGCTTGTCTGGCGGTACTGTGGCAACACGGGGTGAACTTCATTCAGGGCTATTATCTGCAACACCCGGAAGACGACATGGATTACGACTTCTCCAGCACTGGCGGCTAAGCAATACCGTACTGGCTCTTGCCAGGAGACAAGCTCATTTCCTCACACACTCCGCCGTCGTGACGGGAAAACCTGTCCTTCCCAGCTTTGTATTTGCGCCAAGCAGAAACACGGGCCGCAAGGCGGCGGAATCCAGCGCATGGATCAAACCATGAAAATAGTCCGCCAATAAATGCCAATGACGTCTTGAATTCCATTGGCGTGTATTTACGGATCAATCCACTCACCACAACGCACCCGCCCAAAAGCGCCTTGTCTCATGCCGTAAGATGCCCTTCAGGCACCACCGGCCCGCAGCGCCTCGATACGATCATCCAGTGGCGGGTGCGAGCGAAACAGACCTTTCAAACCACGGCTGATATGGCCGGAAATACCGAAGGCGGCCAGTTGATCCGGCAGTTCCGCCTCGCCGGCACTCACCTTCAGACGCTGCAGAGCGGCAATCATTTTCTCCCGCCCGGCCAGCGCCGCACCCCCCGCGTCGGCACGGAATTCACGCTGGCGTGAAAACCACATGACGATCGTGCTGGCAAGAATGCCGATGACGATTTCGGCAATAATGGTGGTAATCCAGAAGGCCGGGCCGTGACCGCGTTCATTCTTGAACACCACCCGGTCAACGAACTGCCCAATGATCCGGGAGAGGAAGATCACGAAGGTGTTCACCACCCCCTGGATCAGCGCCAGGGTCACCATGTCGCCATTGGCCACATGGCTGACCTCATGGGCCAACACCGCCTCGGCCTCGTCCCGGGTCATGCTGTCGAGCAGGCCGCTGCTCACCGCCACCAGGGCATTGTTGCGCGACATGCCGGTGGCAAAGGCATTGATCTCCGGCGCCGGGTAGATGGCCACTTCGGGCACACCGATGCCGGCTGCCTGGGCCTGACGTGCCACCGTTTCCACCAGCCAGCGTTCACGGTTGTCGCGCGGCTGCTCGATAACCTGAGCTTTGGTGAAGCGCTTTGCCGTCCACTTGGAGATGGCCAGGGAAAGAAAGGAACCACCGAAGCCGAACAGCGCCGAAAACACCAACAGGCTGTTGAGATCCAGATTGATCCCCTGCTCATCGAGGATTCCTTCCACCCCCAGCAGACGCAGCGTGATGCTGAGCACCACAATGATGGCCAGATTGGTGGCCAGGAACAACGCAATTCGTTTCATTCAGTAACACTCCAAATCGGGAAATTGATCCAAGAAGGAGGGTATGTGAGGGGTAGCCCGCGGCATTTCAAGCCCCAGTATCGTGGTCACCCTTTTGCAACACATGCAGAACGAACTCCCGCTGCAGGGTGCCAGTGGACTGAATCGTCCGCGAAACACGCTCCCCACCCTGCTCCAGAGCGACCGATGTCGCCAGGGACAGGCGGTGACTCTGGTGCAGAATCACACCTTCACGTCCATCCGTCAGGCGTGCCCAGATGGCCGGCAGCGCCATATCGCTCTGGCTGAGAAAATCACTCTGTAGCGCCGTGGCCTCGACCCGGGTGGAGAGGGTACGCAGGGTCACCTCGATATCCGCTCCGTTGCGTAGAAAGCGTGACACATAGGCCACCGTCGGCGATTGCAACTCATCACGCGTATAGCCGAAGGCCACCAGCTGGCCAATGAACAGCGCCGTAATGAACTGGGACTCTCGGGTCTTGATATGCACCCCGCCGGCACTGATGTCCATCACGAACCACTGCCCGGCCGAACTGGAATCACGATCCGTGGCGATCAGCGCCGAACGTTCCGCCAACGCGTCGCGCAGCTGATGCTCATCACTCAGCAGGGCGCGTTCATCATCCGCCACCTCGGCCTCCATCAACAGCTGATAGACCGACATGAAGCCCGTGTAAACATACAGTATCTTCTTGCCGAGAGAATATTTGCGTGGATGCTGGCGCCGCTTCATATGCAGCTTGTCGCACATGGTGTCCACCGTCAGCAGGCGCGTGAGATCCTGCGAATCCGCCACCATGCGGGAACGGTCATCGGCGTCACTGCTATCGAACAGGCGATACAGCTGCTCATGCTCCTGACGCAAGGATTCCTCCAGCAACATCAAGTCGATACACACCGCTACTGGCACCTGCTGCCCACCGGTGGTACCTTGTTCCTGCACCTCTTCCGCCAGCAATTGCTGGCGCGCCAGCGATGCCTCGGCCTTTTCATCCTGACGCTCGAAAAATGGCGGTCTGTCCTGGTTGCCGTAGACGATCACCTGCCCCATGGCCAGTGCCGCACCGGTATCCGTGACCGCCTTCAGCTTCGGCAGTACCTTGGCCAGTTGCACATCGACGATATGCATCTTCTGCGAGGAAACCGTATTGGTATCCATCAGTCCAAACAGCTGGATCAGAATAAAAAGCTGATGGATGCTGATCTGCTGAGGCAATCGGCGGGACAGATCCGTATTGCCATCCTTGCGTTCCAGCGGCACCTGCAGACAACTCAGCGCCTTATGCTCGGCATGCACATCCTCGCACTGGCGGATGGCAAAGAAAATGCGATTACAGTCCAGCCAGGCGGTCGCAGGCAACTTCTGATAGCGCAGCGCACGCAGACGCTGTTCCATGCGGATCAGCTCGAGGACAAGCTGCGCACATTCCCGGACACGCACGCGCACACGACGATAGCGCGCATCCGACAATTGATAATCATGCCGCAAAATATGTTTAAAACCCATGGACAACTGAGCACAGACATGGATCGCCACCAGCAACCCCTCACGGCGATCATGGGTCTCCGGCACGGCATCGCCCTTGTGGTGCTCCGAATAGATCTTGCGAATCGCCGGACAGGCGTACTGCAGACAGAAAATCATCCAGCTCAGGCGCCGCCTGGGCGGCAGGCGCTCACCATTAATGCGCTTCAGATAACGCTCGATCTCACGCAACAGCTCGATGGGATGCTCTCCCAGCTCACGCCAGGACTCGGGTGGCGGTAGCAGCTTATCCTTGCGGCGGGAAAGACCGCTACGGGCTCGCAACGCGGACAACTCCAGCGGCATCGGTAATATCCGCGGTGCTATCTCCCCGCCTTTTTTTCTGACAACAGGCAACCAGTCCAGCCATTCAGGCATATCCATCAAGCTAAAACCTATGGTTGAACGGCATGCAGCGTGCGTTTTTTATCATGAGTGGCAAGACGCAAATAGAAAAAAGGACAGCCAGCTTATTGTAACGATTCACAACACGGCCAGTCACGATAAAAAACATGCGCTGCATACCGTCGCAGTTCACCCACGCGATGAACTGCAGCGCAGTTATAAAGCCAATTGACTTCATCATGCAGGGTTCACATCCAAGCGGTCAACTGCAAGTTGTCACCGCGTTATTCATGGCCTGCCACATTAGGGGATGGGACGGCAAATTTCAAATCAGCGCCCGCCCGCCTGCACGTCGTCGACACGCTGAAAACCGCGTGGCAACTTGGCGCCACGCCGGCCACGTTCACCGACATAGTGTTCGAGATCCTTTGCCCTCAGCGTCAGGTGACGCTTGCCGGATAAAATCGTCAGGCTCTCGCCCGCCGGCACCACTGCCAAGCCCACGACAAATTCCTCGCGATCCAGCACCCGCGCCGCCGGAATGCCGATGATTTTGTTGCCCTTACCCTTAGCCATCTCTGGCAATTCCCTGAGCGGGATCACCAGCAAACGACCCTCGCTGGTCACCGCAGCGATGCTGTCCGTGGCCACATCCGTGACCGGAGACACCGGTAACACCCTGGCGCCGCGCGGCAGATTCAGCAACACCTTGCCACCCTTGTTCTTGGCGAACATGTTTTCCAGCCGGGTGACAAAACCGTAACCGGCATCCGAGGCCAGCAGGTAACGATCATCCGGCCTGCCCGCCAGCACATCGACGAACTGTGCCCCATCGGGCGGATTCACCCGCCCGGTGAGGGGCTCACCCTGACCGCGTGCCGACGGCAGGGTGTGGGCCGAAATCGAGTATGAACGCCCCGTGCTGTCGAGAAACACCGCCAACTGGTTGGAACGCCCGGCAACGGCGGCGCGGAAGGCATCGCCGGCCTTGTAATTGAGCGCCGTAGCGTCCACTTCGTGGCCTTTGGCGGCTCGAATCCAGCCTTTTTCGGACAGCACAATGGTCACCGGATCGGCACTGATCAGCGCCGTCTCGTCCAACGCCTGGGCCGCCTCGCGCGCGACGATGGGCGAGCGGCGGTCATCGCCGTATTCCTCGGCGTCGGCCAGCAATTCCTTCTTCACCAAGGTCTTCAGACGTTGTTTCGAGCCAAGGATTTTTTCCAGTCTGTCGCGCTCGGCGGCCAGCTCTTCCTGCTCGGCACGGATCTTCATCTCTTCCAGGCGCGCCAGCTGACGCAGCTTGGTATCGAGGATGTAGTCCGTCTGTTCCTCACTGAGATCGAAACGCCGCATCAGCACCGCTTTGGGTTCGTCCTCGCTACGGATAATATGAATCACTTCGTCCAGATTGAGGAAGGCGATCAGCAGGCCATCCAACAGGTGCAGACGACGCTTGACCTTCTGCAAGCGATGTTCCAGCCGCCGGCGCACGGTATCGGTGCGGAACACCAGCCACTCGCTGAGCAGGCTGCGCAGGTCTTTGACCTGCGGACGACCATCGAGACCGATGATGTTCATGTTGACGCGGTAGCTGCGTTCCAGGTCAGTGGTGGCAAACAAGTGGGCCATCACCTCCTCCAGATCGACGCGATTGGAGCGCGGCACGATCACCAGGCGGGTGGGATTTTCATGATCCGACTCGTCACGCAAATCCTCCACCATGGGCAGCTTCTTGGCCTGCATCTGTGCCGCGATCTTCTCCAACACCTTGGAACCGGAGACCTGATGCGGCAGGGCGGTGATCACCACCGCGCCATCTTCTTTTTCCCACACCGCGCGCGCACGCACCGAGCCGCCGCCCTTGGCATACATCTTCAGCAGATCGGCGCGCGGGGTGATGATCTCCGCCTCGGTGGGAAAATCCGGCCCCTGCACAAATTGGCTCAAATCCTCCAGTGTGGCCTTCGGCTCCTCCAGCAGGTGCACGCAGGCCGCGACGACTTCGCGCAGATTATGCGGCGGGATATCGGTGGCCATGCCCACGGCAATGCCCGTGGTGCCATTGAGGAGCAGGTTCGGCACCCGCGCCGGCAGCACCGACGGCTCCTCCAGGGTGGCGTCAAAATTAGGCTCCCAGTCCACCGTGCCCTGCCCCACCTCCGCCAGCAGCAGCTCGGCATATTTCGCCAGCCGCGACTCCGTATAACGCATCGCCGCAAAGGACTTGGGATCGTCCTGCGCACCCCAGTTGCCCTGGCCATCGATGAGCGGATAGCGGTAGGAAAACGGCTGCGCCATCAGCACCATGGCCTCGTAACAGGCCGAGTCGCCATGGGGATGGAACTTGCCCAGCACATCACCCACGGTGCGCGCTGATTTCTTGTACTTGGCCGTCGCCTTCAAACCCAGTTCGGACATGGCGTAGACGATACGTCGCTGCACGGGTTTGAGCCCGTCGCCAATATGCGGCAACGCGCGATCCATGATCACGTACATGGAGTAATCGAGATAGGCCTTTTCGGTGAACGCCTTGAGGGGGAGTTGCTCGATGCCTTCGTAGTTGAGTTCGGTAGTTTCAGTCATTATTTAATCTTTCGTAGGGTGGGCATTGCCCACCAACGGATTTAGGTAACGTCATGGTGGGCAGTGCCCACCCCACATAGCCATATTTTTTCCTGCCGCGAGCAACATCTCTTCCTGGCCTTGCACAGAGCTTGGCACGAGAGTCTGTGCAGCATCATGAACCGCGATCATGTTGATCGCAAACAGATTTTTTCGCACTGCAAATATCAGACATAAGACAGCACAATGTATGCGGGCATTTTCTGGGCAAAGGCAATGTACAATAGTTGAGTTGAACATCCAAGTGATCATTCCCCCGGCATTTCCTGCGAGTTGCATCTGCGTCATCGCAGCAAGATTTTTTCACAAGCAAGCACAATGTCTTCCAGCTGTTTTTTTTGGTCAAAATCTGCGTAGTGGCTGGCAAACATACGAACCTGCTGCCTGCACTCATCATTGTTCAGAACAGATGTTATTGACTGGACAAAGTCCGCTTGTTCATCTCTTATATTGATAACACCAGACACTTTTAAAGCGCTGAGCTTATTCGCCAACAGGAGTTGTTCGAGCTGAGTGGGTAACGACAGCAAAGGGATACCCATAAACAAGCTGGCGGCAACGGTTCCATGGCCCGCATGGCAAATCACCAGATCGGCCCTGTTCTCGATACTTTGCAGTTGAATGGGCTCTGCGGAGAAGCGGATATTTTTTTGTGTATATTGATTTTCAGCCTCCTCGTCCATGCCAACACAATGTACCAGAAAATTCGCGTCCACTTCGCCAAGACTCATCAGCAAACGTTGCAAGAAAACATAATTGTGCATAGTGTAGACAAAGATGTTTTTCTTGCGATTTTCCGGCCAATACGCAGCCACACCATTGTTCATATCGAATCGAGGCCCCCAAAAAACACCTGGACTCCGCTTATCGTAGTGATCCAACTCGGGAACAGTACATAAGAAATTTTCGTCAACCTTGAACAATTGATATAAATAATCCAGCTTGGGCGTACCAAATTGACATAAAACACGATTAATCACGTCCAACACATTATTTTCAATATCTTTCAGAAAAAATGGCTGGGTATCAAGCCAAGGGGTCAACGACGGCATTGGATATTCCAGGGGTGGCGAAAAAAAACCCGCGCCAAAGAGTGTTGTCGGCAAATTCAATGTTCTTGCTGCAAGCAAAGCTGTGGGAGAATGATCGGCAATAACCAGCTCCGTACCGCAGTCCCGAAACCGTTTCCGCCATTGCTGAACAAGAGGCAACAGTGATTCTTTTGAATCGTATCCGCAGCGGGAAATAATATCGGCATAATTGATGGTCGGGGCAGTGTATTTTCTTGTTGCTTGCCACTTGGGCGCAGGAAAATAGCTGACGGGAATTTTTCCCAGAAACTTATGGGCGCCGCTTACATCCCTTAACAATGCGGTAATTTTATGATTTTTGTTCAGCAAAACCTGCGCCAAAGGTTTAAAACCTGCGAGGTGCCCATAGCCCCTGCCAAGCTCCCAACAAAAGGTTATATTTGACATAGCAAGATATATTATAGTAATTATTTATAAAATTCAGAATCGCTCACAGGGTGGGCATTGCCCGCCAACGGATTTGGGTAACGTCATGGTAGGCAATGCCCACCCTACGTAGTCTTTGTGATTGATTTTGAAATAACACCTCTCGCCTGCCTTTCAAGCAAATCGAGTTTCTGATTTAAAATTAAAATATGCCCTGGATCAGTTCTATCGATCATTGACTCTGGAATTTTGAGATAGTCGCAATACTTCTTCAATTGACTTCCATCAACTCCGCCAGCATGGGCACCAAATTGCGAAGAAACTTGCATTCAGCCCGTAGGTTGGGGTGAGGAACGAACCCCAACAATTCCGTCAGCGTTCGCCAAACTCACCGCTCTTGGATACAGCCTCACAAAACCCCCAATCCGCGTCCAAAACTCCTGCCTTGATGTAACGATGAATACTCGAATATTTCCAATCCGATGCGCGTTCAACGTATCCGTGTTTCACGGGGTTGTAATGAATATAATCCACGTGATTTGCAAAATCCTGTTCATCCCGGATTGAGTGTTCCCAATACCGACGCTGCCATATTCCCCGTTCACCTTTGGATAATCGGCTCGCACTCTGATACTCATCTTTTTCCACCAGGCGGGAAAAACCGGCCTTTATCAACATCATCCGCGTTGGGAAATCAGCATCCCCTTTTGGCAAGATCCACAACATGTGCAGATGATCAGGAAGAACAACCATGGCATCGATGTCAAATGGATGCCTCTCCTTCACTTTGCGTATCACCGTTCGCAACAGATCAGCATGATCTACCAGCAACGCGCGTCTCCGATCAGCCAGGTTTACGGTGAAGAAATAGGTTCCACCTGCGATATCGGCCCGTCGATATTGCATCTCTCATCTCCATGAGTTTCCCGGCTTGAATAATGTTGGGGTTCGTTCCTCACCCCAACCTACAAATTACCACCGATTGCAAAACTGACGTTCACAGGGCACTCCATCACCATCTCCATCCATCTTTGTATTAGGGCAATTGCGGATGAAAAATTTGGCCTCTTCACAAGACGTCATCTGTGAACAATGCGTTCTACCATCGCATTGATAGCGTTCAGCATTGTCCCACGTTTTGGGAACAGGCTCCGCAATGGCCCCGGCATTGCCCACCGCCACCGCCTGTCGGGATCTCCAGCTGTCAAACCCGGCATAACCAGCAACACTGATCACCACAAGCAGAACCAACCCAGAGAATGGGGATGAACGTCCTTTCTTTTTCTTCTCTCGTACCTTTGCCGACCTGGGCTTGATGATCGGAACACCAGCAATCGCTGCATTGGCTGCCCGGGACTTGCCCTTGTCATCCGCTTCCACGCGAAAAGAAATCACATCTCCGACAACGGGCCGACGACTCACGTTCTTCAAGGCCGATATGTGAATGAAGATTTCCTTGGATGAGCTCTCCGGCCGGACGAAACCAAAACCCTTGTCATCATCCCAGCGTTCCAGCCGCCCTCGGTATATATTGCGATCCATTTCACCTTTCCCTCAATTACAGGCTGTATGCCTCACGCCAGCCCGTAGGTTGGGGTGAGGAACGAACCCCAACAATTCCATCAGCGTTCACCAAACTCACCGCTCTCGGATACAGCCTCACCACAAGCCCAACCCACACTCATAATCCCTGCTTTGACATAACGATGAATACTCGAATATTTCCAATCCGATGCGCGTTCAACGTATCCGTGTTTCACGGGGTTGTAATGAATATAATCCACGTGATTTGCAAAATCCTGTTCATCCCGGATTGAGTGTTCCCAATACCGACGCTGCCATATTCCCCGTTCGCCTTTGGATAATCGGCTTGCACTCTGATATTCATCTTTTTCTACCAGGCGGGAAAAACCGGCCTTTATCAACATCATCCGCGTTGGGAAATCAGCATCCCCTTTTGGCAAGGTCCACAGCATGTGCAGATGATCAGGAAGAACAACCATGGCATCGATGTCAAATGGATGTTTCTCCTTTACTTTGCGCATCACCGTTCGCAATATGTCCGCATGATCAGCCAGTAACGTGCGTCTCCGATCAGCCAGATTTACGGTGAAGAAATAGGTTCCGCCTGCGATATCGGTCCGTCGATATTGCATCTCTCATCTCCACGAATTTCCCGGGTTGAAAATGTTGGGGTTCGTTCCTCACCCCAACCTACGTGATCAAACCTCTGCCATGTTCCCCTTACCCTCCAACCAAACCTTACGATCCGAGGCACGTTTCTTGGCCAGCAACATATCCATCAACTGATGGGTATCGTCACCGGCTTCAATGGTGAGCTGCACCAAGCGGCGGGTATCGGGTGATAGCGTCGTCTCACGCAGCTGAATGGGGTTCATTTCGCCCAGGCCCTTGAAACGCTGTACGTTGATCTTGCCTCTTTTCTTTTCCGCCTTGATGCGCTCGACCACGCCCTGTTTTTCGGCTTCGTCCAAGGCGTAATAGACATCCTTGCCAATATCGATGCGAAACAGCGGCGGCATAGCAATATAGACGTTGCCGGCGGCCACCAGCGGCTTGAAGTGGCGCAGGAACAACGCGCACAGCAGAGTGGCGATATGGGCGCCATCGGAATCGGCATCGGCCAGTACACAGACCTTGTCATAGCGCAGGCCGCTGAGATTGTCGGAGCCGGGATCGACGCCGATGGCGACGGCGATGTCGTGTACTTCCTGTGAGGCCAGCACCTCGGCGGGATCCACTTCCCAGGTGTTAAGGATCTTGCCGCGCAGGGGCATGATGGCCTGAAATTCCTTGTCACGGGCCTGCTTGGCGGAGCCGCCGGCGGAATCGCCCTCGACCAGGAACAGCTCGCTGCGCGCGGGATCGGCACTGGCGCAGTCGGCCAGCTTGCCGGGCAGAGCCGGGCCCTGAGTGACCTTTTTGCGCGCAACCTTTTTACCCGCGCGCAGGCGACTCTGGGCATTAGTGATCGCCAGTTCGGCGATGGCCTCGCCCATTTCCGTGTGCTGGTTGAGCCACAGGCTGAAGGCATCCTTGACCACGCCGGAGACGAAGGCGGCGCACTCGCGCGAGGACAGGCGCTCCTTGGTCTGACCGGAAAAAGCGGGATCGGCCATTTTCACCGAGAGGATGTAGCTGACCCGATCCCACACGTCGTCCGGTGCCAGCTTGACACCACGCGGCAGCAGGTTGCGGAATTCGCAAAACTCGCGCATGGCTTCGGTGAGGCCGGTGCGCAGGCCATTGACGTGGGTGCCGCCCTGGGCGGTGGGCACCAGGTTGACGTAGCTCTCGGTAATGGAATCCCCCCCTCTGTTCTCACTAAAGGGCAGCCACAGTATTGCCCAGTCGGCGGCCTCGGTATCGCCCTTGAAGCTGCCAAGAAAGGGTTCCGGTGGCAGGGTCTCCATGCCTTGCAAGGCATCCATGAGATAGTCGCGCAGACCGTCTTCGTAAAGCCATTCGCTGCTCTCAGCGCTGTTTTCGTCGAAGAAGCTAACCTTCAGTCCGGGGCACAGCACGGCCTTGGCGCGCAACACGTGCTTGAGGCGTGGCACGGAAAACTTGGACGAATCGAAGAACTGCGGATCGGGCCGGAAACGCAGTGTGGTGCCGGTATTGCGTTTGCCAACGGTACCGATCTGCGCCAGCGCAGAGATGCGGTTGCCATCGGCGAAGGCGACGTTGTACTCCTTGCCATCGCGCCGCACCCGCACTTCGAGGTGTTTCGACAGGGCATTGACCACCGATACACCAACGCCGTGCAGGCCGCCGGAGAACTGGTAGTTCTTGTTGGAGAACTTGCCACCGGCATGCAACTTGGTGAGGATCACCTCGACGCCGGGGATGCCCTCCTCCGGGTGCATGTCCACGGGCATGCCACGGCCGTCGTCCACCACTTGCAGAGAACCGTCCTTGTAGAGGGTGACGTCGATGCGCCGGGCGTGGCCGGCGATGGCTTCGTCGACACTGTTGTCGATGACCTCCTGCGCCAGGTGATTGGGTCGTTCGGTCTGGGTATACATGCCCGGACGCTTGCGCACCGGCTCCAGGCCACTCAGTACCTCGATGGACGAGGCATCGTACTGACTGCTCATACGGCTCCTGTCAAAAAAATAGGAATAATGTAAGACCCCGGGAGTTTACATGGCGGGATGGACTGAATCGAGGTTTCCGGACGCTACAACGATTAGGATTTTTTCCAAAAGATTGGCCCGCTGCCCACACAAACGAAACGGTAATTGCAACACACCCGTTTGACGCCTGCTGAAGGCGAAGGTAACGTTACGCCCTCGACGGCAATGGCCACAACAGGTTCACGGCATTGCCCCCAACCACCCGGGTAAACACAACGTGGTAAAGAAAAAAACCAAGACCTTCGACTTTGAATCCGCCCTCGCCGAACTGGAAATACTGGTAGACCGCATGGAGCAGGGAGAAACCAGCCTGGAGGCATCGCTGCAGGATTTCGAGCGCGGTATCGAGCTGACCCGCGCCTGCCAGACCGCCCTGCAAGAGGCCGAACAGAAGGTGCAAATCCTGCTGGACAAGGACACCGGGGCCGTGGACTTCGAGCCGCAGGATCCGCAGGCCAAACCATGACCCTCTCGGCATTGCTGGGCACCTACCAGGCCCGCACCGAACAGGCACTGCAGCACTGGTTGCCCTCGGCCCAAATTCTGCCCACCCGCCTGCACGAGGCCATGCGCTACGCGGCGCTGGACGGCGGCAAGCGCATCCGCCCTGCGCTGGTCTATATGACGGGCGTCGCCCTCGGGGCACCGTTGCAACGCCTCGACGGCCCCGCCTGCGCGCTGGAGCTGATCCACGTCTATTCGCTGGTTCACGACGACCTACCGGCCATGGATGACGACGACCTGCGCCGCGGCAAGCCCACCACCCACATCGCCTTCGACGAGGCCACCGCCATGCTGGTGGGCGATGCCCTGCAATCGCTGGCCTTTTATATCCTCGCCCACGACCCCCACATGGTCAGCGACCCCGCCCTGCGTTTGCGCATGGTGGAGACACTGGCCCTGGCCTCGGGCTCACGCGGCATGGCCGGCGGTCAGGCCATCGACCTCACCGCCGCCGGCCGTGAGATCACCCTCGCCGAGCTGGAAGACATGCACATCCACAAGACCGGTGCACTGATCCGCGCCAGCGTGCGCCTCGGCGCCCTCAGCCAGCCTGACAGCGACGAGACGCGGCTGGAACAGCTGGATCACTACGCCAAATGCATGGGCCTGGCCTTCCAGATCCGTGACGACATCCTCGATATCGAGGGTGATACCGCCACCCTCGGCAAACCACAGGGCAGCGACCTGGCCGGCAACAAGCCTACCTACCCGGCACGGGTGGGCATGGACGAGGCCAAACGCATGGCCCATGACCTGCACCAGGAGGCACTGGACAGCCTCGCGCCGCTGGGCGATGCCGGGCAGCCGTTGCGCGATATCGCCGAGTACATCATCCATCGCAGGAGCTAGCTCATTCCAAATTATCCGACGCCGCCGGCCCGGGTATATGAAATAGCCAGGGTAGGGTGGGCAGGCTTTTCATGCCCACGCGGAATATATGTCAACCGCGAGGGCACATAAAACGCCACCCTACCTGGCTACAGCTCTATCCTGATACCGCCATTGATCCAGTATTGCCGGACATCATCCTGCCCCAGCCGACTTTCATAATGAATAAAGCCTGACCGCCCATTGGCAAAGACCGCCGTCACGCCCAGACCCAGGTTAAAATAGTTTCGATCCGGGTTATCCGAGCGAATATCAAAGCTGGTACGGGTCGGGTCATAGACAAATTGCGCGGCGATGGCGCGTGAATTGTCCGTAAACTCATGTTCCCACTCACCATTGAGTTGCAAGAGATACACCGCACTACGGGCACTGATCGCATAAGTGACCTGGCCACCCAGCACCGCCGTTATGGAATCCACGTCCTGATCATCGATCACCAATATCGAACCCGCACCCACACCACCGGGATTCGAGGCCGACTCCGTGTAACCATCAATCGATGTCTGAATAAATCCCAAGCGTCCATAGGGGCCGGCAGTCAGCGCGTTGCGGCTATATTCATAGCCACCACTCAGGCTGGCGGCGTATTCCCAGCCTGTCGTACTACCTACACCCTCCTGCAGAGGATCACCCGGCAAATTAATTCGGCGGTCGGTATCGATATTATTTCTACCCAGTCTGAGCAGACCATCCAGATAGAATTTTTCTGACCGGTAGTAGCTGCCGTAGGCCGCCAGATGCCAACTGTCCATCTCCAGATTACCGGCATCCCCCTTAAAGTCGGAATCTTTGCTGGCATAACCCAAGGCGCTACCCACGACCAGTGCATCGGATAGGCGGTAGTCGGCGCCAGCGGTGACCCCCCGGGCACGGAAATCGAACCCCGTCCCTCGATCTGTTTTATCTCTGTCACCGATAATGACATTGGCATTCACAAAGCCCCCCCAGCGGCGGGCAATACC
>JALTPW010000945.1 GCA_026999335.1 Chromatiales bacterium | reverse complement strand
CAAACCACAGGATGACGATGGCGGAAATGATCAGCGCCCAGGTGAAACCGTTGAGCATGCCCACCAGCATTTCCTTATTGAGCAGACGGCGGGCGTTACCGCGACTCACCTGACCGAGGGCAATGCCACGGATCATCAGGGTCAGGGTCTGATTGCCGGCGATGCCGCCCATGCTGGCGACGATGGGCATGAGGATGGCCAACGCCACTTGCTTTTCAATGGTGGCACCGAACAGGCCGATCACCCACGAGGCCAGCAACGCGGTGAGCAGGTTGATGCCCAACCACACAGTACGCCGCCGCGAACTGGTGACCACCGGAGCAAACATGTCGTCCTCTTCGGACAAACCGGCCATGCTCATCAGTGAGTGCTCGGCCTCGTCACGGATCACGTCCACCACGTCATCGATGGTGATACGGCCGAGCAGCATGCCGCCCTCGCCCACTACCGGCGCCGATACCAGGTCGCGTTTTTCGAACAGGGTGGCCACGTCGCGTGCGGACATGTCGGCGGGGATACCGTCCTGGCTGCGATCCATCACCTCGGCGACCCGGGTTTCCGGGTCGTTCACCAGTAACGTGCTGATCGGCAGCAGGCCCAGGTAACGGCCGTGACGGTCGCTGACGATGAGCTGATCGGTCATTTCCGGCAGTTCGCCGATGCGGCGCAGATAGCGCAGTACCACGTCAAGCTCGATGTCAGCGCGCACGGTAATGGTGTCCGTGTTCATCAGGCCGCCGGCGCTGTCTTCAGGGTAGGACATCACCGCTTCGAGGCGCTGACGGTGCTGTTTGTCCATGGCGTCGAGCACCTGTTCGGTGACGTCGTCCGGGTAGTGGCTGAGGATGTCCGCCAGTTCGTCGGTATCCAAACCTTCGGCGGCGGCCAGCAGCTCGCTGTTGTCCATCTCGCGAATAAGGCGGGCGCGCACGTCGTCGTTGACGTGTACCAGCACGTCGCCCTCATTTTCCGGGTGCACCAGATCCCAGACGATGTCGCGCTGCTCATGCGGCAGCGACTCCATCAGATGGGCGATTTCCGCTGGATGCAGGTGCCGCAACTCCCGCTCGACCTGCGCCAGAGTGCCTTCCTCCAGCAACTGGCTGAAGGCCTGCAGGCGCTCACGGTTGGTGTCTTGTTCCTGTTCCTGGGGCATGGGGCTGGCTCGGCGAAGAATCGCAGGCATTCTACCCTAAGGAACGTGCACGTAATAACTTCCCGATCTTGCATCCCATCTTCAGCCCGTCTTTGCCCGTTCTTCAATCACAAAAGCTCAAAATAGAACAACTATTCCTGCGCTTTTGTTCAATCAGAACAAACAAATACAGACTAAATATGAGCGCCATATCAGGAAGTTATTACGTGTACGTTCCTAACAGGCGTTCAATGGGGTGGCGGGTAGCGCCGTGACGGGAAAAGAAATCGTACCGGGAGGGGGGATTATTCGGCTTCGTCGAAACGGCGTGCGATGAGATCTTCGAGGGCATCGAGGGCGGCGTTTTCATCAGCGCCTTCGGCAATCAGGGTCAGTTCACTACCCTTGGCCGCTGCCAACATCATCACGCCGAGGATGCTCTTGGCATTCACTTCGGCATGGGCCTTGAGCAGCTTGATCTCGCTTTCGAAGCGGCCCGCAGTGGCCACCAGCTTGGCGGCAGCGCGGGCGTGCAGGCCCAGCTTGTTGATGATCGTGACCTGTCGCTGGTTCATGGCGCTGTTGCCGGTGGATTCAGTGACGACAGCATCACCCCCTGGCGTCCGCCTTCCACGGCCCGCTCTGCCAGCTCACTCAGCGTCAGTTGTGGGTAATTGAAGACTTTCAACAGCATGGGTAGATTGAGTCCGGCTACCACCAGTACATTGTCCTGTTGTGACAAGGTGCAGGCAACATTGCTGGGGGTGGCGCCAAACATGTCGGTGAGTACCAGTACGCCGTCGCCGCTGTCCAACTCGTGCAGCAGGGTCAGGGCCGTGTGCTGCATGGCTTCAGGATCGGAGTCGAAGGGGATGCCAAGGGTGCGGGTGGCCAGCGGACAGACACTCAGGGTCTTCGTCGCGATATCCAACACCACCTCACCGAGGGCGCCGTGGCTAACAAGAAGTATACCGATAGTCATTGTCTGCGAACCCCTGTAAAACAGGCCGTTCAGCCAGCCAGCTCGCGGTGGCGGATCAGTACGTTGTTGTATTGTTGCTGGAATTCCTGTCCCAGGCGCTCGACCAGATACACGGAGCGATGCTGACCACCGGTGCAGCCGATGGCGATGGTCAGATAATTGCGGTTGTCCG
>JALTPW010000944.1 GCA_026999335.1 Chromatiales bacterium | reverse complement strand
TACCCAAAATACCCAAAATACCCACGAGACAAAAACCTTTGACTGGGAAGTCGGCATTGATCGCCTGACCTTTTCCGACATCGACCTCCACTACAGCGACGCCAAGCTGGAAATGGATACCCGCATCGTGCAGTTCAGTCTGCGGGATCTGGCGGCCTGGCGACCGGAGCAGGACGCACAGATCTCATTACAGGCCACCGTCAATGGTGCGCCACTGGACTATACGGGCAGCATCGCGCTTTTTGCCGACAGCCTGCGAGTCAACGGCCACATCAGCCTTCTTGGCCTGCCGTTGGCGAATTTCCAGCAGCTCACCGGCATCGCCGATGAACTGGCCGGCAAACTGACATTGGAGACGGAGGTTTCGCTTGATCTGTCCGTGACAGACATGAACCTGCAGTTGAAGACCGACACATTACGGCTGGATCAGCTGCGACTGAGCACGCCGCAAATCCACCTGCAACAGGAGTCCCTGCGTTGGGCCGGAAATATTGAACTGAAACAGACCGGCGGGACATCGCAACAGGCTGTTCTTCATGTGAGCGGCAGCGGTGATATTACGGGCGAACAGCTCGACACCACCCTCCTGCAATCGCCATTGAATATTACCCAACAGGATTTGCAACTGGGGATCCAATTTACGTTTGAGTCTGATAGCTCCAGCGATGATCCACGGATCTCCGTCCAACTGGAAAACCTTCAAACCAACGAGTTGCACGCCCGTAGCGATGATTTTTCACTGGCCGGCATGGGCAGTTTCAGCCTGGAAGAATTCCGCCTGCACAACGCCGGCGCGCTGGAGATCGAAAAGATTCGCATCGAACAGGGGTATGTGGCACAGGCCGTGGACGACAGCTCGGCACCTCCCTTGTTCAGCAACAATAACCTGACCATCGACAGCCTGGTGCTGAACGAGGGTAACCAACTGAGTATTGATAACATCCTGCTGAAGCAGGCAAAAATCTATCTTACCCGCGCGGCTGATGGCGGCAGCAATCTTGATGTGCTGATGGCGGCGGTCGAACGCATGGCGAGCACCGAAACGGCACAGGAAAGCGAGACGGAAACAGCGCCTGTCAAGGAAAGCCAGACGACCGCAAACCCTGCCACTTTCCATATTGGCCATTTTCAGATGAGCGATGACAGCGCCCTCGTTTTTGACGATGCCGGCATCACGCCAAAAACTCGCACCGATATCGGCATCGAAAATCTCGAACTCGACAATATCGACAACCGTTCGGCGGATCAGCTCATGCAGCTGAAAGGCAAGGGCAAGCTCGGTCGCTTTGGCCACTACCAGTTTTCCGGCGAGCTGCAACCTTTCGCCGACAAGCTCACGGCGAAGATTGAGGCCAGTATCAAGGGCCTCGATCTTCCCCCGTTGTCACCGTACACCGCAGGTGACCTGGGCTTCCGCCTGCGCAGTGGCACCCTGTCCAGTGATATCGACATTAGCATCGAGCGGGATCAATTGGCCGGTGAGACACAGCTGACCCTCCAGCAGCTGGAATTGATACCGGTGGCAGACAAGGATCAGCAGGGCGGTATGTCGGCCGTCTCACTCGATACCTCGCTCAATATGCTGCGCGACAGCAATAACACCATTTCCCTGAGTATTCCGCTCAGTGGTGATATCAACGCCCCCGACTTCAGTGTCAGCGACGCCATCAATCAGGCCCTGATGTCCGGCAGCAAAAAAGCCGCCATGACCTATTTCATGTTTGCCTTACAGCCATATGGCACTATGCTGGCAGTGGCAAAACTTGCCGGCGAACAGATGACCAAGGTGCGACTGGATCCTGTGCAATTCAGCCTGGGCTCCAGTGAGATCGATGAGACGGGCAGAGACTATCTGAAGAAGGTAGCGGGCATTCTCAGTGACCGGCCCAAGGTGGCGATCAAGGTCTGTGGTATTGCCGTGGACGGTGACGCTACGGCGCTCATAGCGGTAACGGAAAAGGTGGAAAAAACAGAAAAAAAACTGCCTGCGGAAGAGCCAGTGGACGAAGAAGCGCTGCGCAAACGACTTGAACAGCTGGCGCAACAGCGCGCTATCGCGGTACGGGAATTCATCATTTCGCAGGCTGGCAAAGCGAATCATCAGCTCGTCAGCTGCCTGCCTGAAGTGGAAAGCGATCAGGCCGATGCCATGCCACGGGTGGAATTGCTCATCTGATGGCGTGGAGGCGGAAAAACTATTCGCCCAGGCCAGTAAAAAAAGTGTTTTTTGATGAATGATCCATGCTTTAAAAAATCATACATAGAAATAGAGAGATATAATGCTTATTGAAAAAATAAAAAACCGGGAAAGTGGGATTATTTTCTACGGGATTACCCCGCCCAAAAAGGCAACGAGTACAGAAAAAATAGAGGAAATTTCCTATCGGCAAATACAAAGAATTCAATCTTTGGAAATTGACGGATTGATAATTTATGACATTCAGGATGAAAAATCTCGGACACAGGAAGAGCGCCCATTTCCTTTCATGGAGACCTTGGATGCCTTTTACTACAGTAAAGAATACCTGCGCTCTTTACCTATCCCCAAGGTTATTTATCGTTCTGTGGGGAAATACAGCACAGCGGAATTGTCACAATTTCTTATGAGCGCGTCGCCAAAGGATACATTGACGGTATTTGTTGGTTCACCTTCGAAATCGCAAGCTGTTACCTTGTCAATGAATGACGCCTACAAACTAAAGGCGGAAACAGGCAGTAATCTTCTTTTAGGTGGTGTCACAATTCCCGAACGGCATCAGAGCAAAGGTGATGAACATATTCGAGTCTTTGATAAAATCTCTCAGGGTTGTACTTTTTTTGTTTCCCAGGGAGTCTATGATGTCAATGCATCAAAAGATTTTTTATCTGAATATTATTACTATGGGCAAGAATACAATATTCCGCTTGTGCCAATATTGTTTACGCTAACGCCTTGCGGATCCCTTAAAACACTTCAGTTTATGAAATGGTTGGGCATCAGTATTCCAAAATGGCTGGAGAATGAACTGACACACTCAAACGATATTCTGCAAAAATCGCTTGATTTTTCCGAACAAAGCTGGCTGGAGCTAAAAAGCTTTGCAGACGAAAAAGGAATTCCTGTTGGGTGTAACATTGAAAGTGTCGCTATCAGAAAGATTGAAGTCGATGCTTCGATTGAGTTAGTACAAAGAATTAGTCGATCATTGATGTCCAGCCAAGCCAAGTAGGGTGGGTAGCTTTTCCATGCCCACAGAAAGCCTGTCCCCCGGTTCCCCCGGCACAGAAATTTCGTGCAGCAAGCGACTTAGGCTTCAGACCCAAGATCATCCTCTTCTATGGTAAAATTAGGCAAACCTATTTACATAACCACCAAAATCAAGCTCCATGCCTTCAGGAAGTTCGACATAGGGATTACGCCAACGCAGTTTTTGCCAGCCGACTAAACCAAGGGTTTGAGTGATTTTTTCCTGACAAGGTAAAACACCGCTTTTGAAATCCCATATCCGTCTCAATACACCCGATGTAATATCGAACACCCCCCTAGGAGCCTGTCCGAGAACTAGGAGCCTACTGCGGAAAAGCCATTTTGGCTCATTTTCCCGCACATTTTCGTTAAATATGAGTCACTATTCGCCTCAAATGGCCGAAAAAATGGACTCAAAATGGCTTCCCCTCGCGACGACTCCTATTCTCGGACAGGCTCCTAGTGGTTCATGCGGAAAGTTATGTCACTGTTCGCTTCGTGAGAAGGCGCATTTCTGCGTTGGAAAAACTCGAAATGGAACCCCCATTACAGCGTTTTGCCGCCTTGATCTGCACCTTCTCACTGTGCTCCTTAGTCACAGAACTTCCCGCATGAACCACTAGTGCTGGGAGGTGAAGTTTCTATGAAGATATCTTGGTTGAAGTATGAGAGAAATCGGAAAACTGTCGTCCGCTTGGCGATCATATCTGTCATAAGCATAGGGTTTGTCCTGAATGGCACTAAGTTAAGAAATAAATCTATGTAATTAAATGGTTACCAAAGGGCTTTTAGGATGAGGCCTTGACATGATGTCATTTCCAGTTTCACCCTACCTCGCCGAACCTGCTGACACTGTTCGTGCTGCCGGTGTTGTACGGGGTGTTTTCGCGGGAGAAGATGGAATGCTGAGGGAAGTCATCGCGGGCATGGCCCGCTCTACGATGAGATGAGGTCGTTTAACCCTCCCGTAGGAGCGGGCCATGCCCGCGATCAATGCCCACGGCGAATTCACGCCAACGCCTGAAAATCACATTACGCCAAGGCCGCACTCGGCTTTTAGCGAGCTCACTATCAGTCTGCCTATGGAATATATGTATATGAATGAAAAAGCGAGAGCAGTGCACTGAACTTGCTTAATTAGACGCGATTCTAACCGATTGAAATATAGCTCTATTTTTTTAACTTAGTGCCACTCGGGTTATCCTTTACTACTTAAGGAGTTAGTCGATCGATGCCCGTTATTAACCGGTTGGAAGACGAACAAATCATGACTGTTTACGTGTTACAGGCTAACTGCCGACCCTGATTGCTGCCAGCAGCCAGCCCAGCGCCATGCCGACCGGAGCGCCTAACAGGTAATATTTCGCGGGTACGCCTCCCAATACCCGCAGCCATATCGGGGTGCAGGCGAGGGCTTGGCGTTGGTCTAGCAATTGAAAAAGTTCATTGTCGGGATAGCGGCGGCTGATTTCATCGAGGCGGATCTTCCACGCCTTCTGAAACAGGGCGGTGCGGCCGAGAGACAGGGTCCACAGCAGGCACAACACAAATCCGCCCAGCATTAGCGGGCGATTGGCGGCCACCAGGCCACCGCTCAATTGCATGAATCCCAGCAGCAGGGCATTGCTGGCGAGCAGGAACTGCAGTTTGATGGTCTTAATGGGGTTTTCCGCCTGCCACAAGCTGAGCAACTGACGGTAGATTTGCAGGTCGCGTTCCTGCTGTGTGTTATCGGTCATGGCGATAGATGGACTTGAGACATCAATGACCTGCTTGCTGCGCCCGATGATCCACCTGACGCAGTTTGACGTCTGCCATCTGTGGCAATATCACCTTACTGTAACGCTCCAACAGGGTAGATTCGACAACATTAACTTCATCTGCGGCGAACTCTTTATTCATCGCTTGTCTCGCCAATGGTTTGAAATTGCGCTGATCACCATCATAGCCTGCCCGGTTTGCTTGCAAAAGCCGTTCGGGACAGATTGCAGATTAAAAAATAGCCTGTGAGAACGGTTTTTTTCCTGCCGGAATAGGTTATCGCAGGCATGGCCTGCTTCTATCGACTCTTGTGGTAACTGCGCGCACGCTGCAGCACCTTGCCGCCGAAACGGGCATTGATGTCATCGGTAACACGATCCACAGCCTCGTCCTCCGCCGCCGCGCCGGCAAATAAGTCACTCTGCCGACGGCTATCCGCACCATCATCGAAGCCACTCACCCCCATCCCCAGCAGACGTAACGGCGGGATACCCTGTGCCAGTTCGCGATCCAGCAGCCGCGACACCGTGTGCCAGATGACCTGGGTGGCATCGCTGGCATCGCGCAGGCTGTGGGCACGGGTCACGGTGCGGAAATCATCGAAGCGCAGTTTTAGCTGCACGGTGCGGCCGCATTTGCCGTGACGACGTAAGCGCCAGGCCACCTGCTCGGTGAGGTCAAGCAACACTGCGCGCAGGGTATCCGGGTCGGCAACATCACGGGCAAAGGTGGTTTCGTGGGAAATGGACTTGGCCTCGTGCTCGGTCACCACCGGGCGTTCGTCAATGCCGTGGGACAGATGCCACAGCTGCTGGCCATGCTCGCCAAACCAGCGCCGCAGCGCCGTTTGTGGCTGCCGGCGCAGCTCGGCGATGGTATGGATGCCCTGTTTTTGTAACGCCGCGCCAGTGACCCGGCCTACGCCCCACAGACGCGATACCGGTAGCGGATCAAGAAAGGCCTGTACAGCGTCGGCGGCCACCTCGACGAAACCATCCGGCTTATCGAGATCCGAGGCGATTTTGGCCAGAAACTTGTTCGGTGCCACGCCCATGGAGACCACCAGTCCCAGCTCCTCGTGCACCTCCTGTTTGATGCGCCGGGCGATTACCGCCGCCGAACCGAACAGCCGCTTGCTGGCACTCACATCGAGAAAGGCCTCGTCCAGCGACAGAGGTTCGATGAGGGGGGTGTAGCGGGCGAAGATGGCGTGGATTTGCCGCGATACCCCGGCGTACAGCGACATGTGCACCGGCAAAAGCACCAGATCCGGGCAGCGTTTCAGCGCCGCACGGGTGGGCATGGCGCTGCGCACACCGAATTTTCGCGCCGCGTAGCTGGCGGCGGCGATCACGCCACGGCCCTCGGCTGAACCACCCACCGCCACCGGTCGACCGCACAGCTCGGGCCGCTCACGGATCTCTACCGAGGCGTAGAAGGCGTCCATATCGGCATGAATGATCATGGAGAGATATTACCGCAGTGGTGATACAAGGGCCCGGGATGAATGGCACTGGCTTAAAGCTGAATACACCATCATTATTGCGGGTAAAACGACGTGAGAACCTTGACAGTATTGAACATCCGCAGAGCGTATAATCCCCACCTGCGCGGGAATGACGCTATTCCAGGTCTCTCAAGCCTAAGTCAGTACCATCCGGATCCGGGGTATTTTCCGGACTCAGCACAGATTTCCACCCTGTCGCGGTTCGACAGGTAAAATACCACACTTATCCCCTGTCGATACCGAGTGACGCCCCGCATGTTCCAGTTCACCGAATTACCCCCCCTGTCGCTGTACATCCACTTTCCGTGGTGCGAGCGCAAGTGCCCCTATTGTGACTTCAATTCCCACCAGCCCCGTGGTGCGGTGCCGGAGCGGGCCTACATCGACGCCCTGCTGCGCGATCTGGCCGATGATCTGCCGCGCGTGTGGGGCCGCGCGGTGCAGACGGTGTTCATCGGTGGCGGCACCCCCAGCCTGCTGTCGGTGGAGGCCATCGATCAGCTGCTGTCCGGGCTGCGTGCACTGCTGGCGTTGCGCCCCGATGCGGAGATTACCCTGGAAGCCAACCCCGGCAGCGCGGAGCAGGCGCGCTTCAGCGAATACCGTGCTGCCGGCATCAACCGTCTGTCCATTGGTGTGCAGAGTTTCAGCGCCGACAGCCTGCAACGCCTGGGCCGCATCCACGGCCGTCGTGAGGCCATCGCGGCGGCCGAGATGGCGCATGCCGCCGGCTTCGACAATTTTAATCTCGACCTGATGTTCGCCCTGCCGGCACAAGACCCGGCGCAAGCCGCAGAGGATGTGGCCACCGCCATCGCCCTGGAGCCCACCCACATTTCCTATTATCAGCTGACCCTGGAGCCCAACACACGCTTTTTCGCCCAGCCGCCCCGGCTTCCCGATGACGACAGCGCCTGGCACATCCAGCAGCAGGGGCAGGCGCTGCTGGCCGGGGCCGGCTACGGGCAATACGAGGTCTCCGCCTATGCCCGCGAGGGCCGACGTTGCGCGCACAACATCAACTATTGGCAGTTTGGCGACTATCTCGGTATTGGTGCTGGCGCCCATGCCAAGCTCAGCGACGCTGCGCAGCAGAATATCACTCGCCTCGCCAAACGGCGTGGACCACAGGATTATCTGCATGCAGATTGTGTGGCGCAGCGGATACAGAGCGAACGCACCATCATGCGCAACGAAGTGGGCTTGGAGTTCATGATGAATGCCCTGCGTCTGACAGAGGGCTTTGCATCGTCGCTGTTCGCCGCCCACACCGGCCAGCCGTTGACGTTGGTCGAGACACCGCTGCGGATGGCCGAAGAAAAGGGCCTGCTGGACTGGTCCATGGACAACATCCGTGCCAGCGAAAAGGGGCGATTGTTCCTCGATGACCTGCTGGGTATTTTTACCGACGAGGAAAAAGGACGCTAGCGCGCACTCCTGATATCCTCAAGAAAGAAACCACGCCCTGGGAGGGAATACCATGTGTCGCCAACTGCAAATCGTCAGCCTGATCCTGTTTTTTCTGGGCAGCGCGTCCGCACAGGCCTTCAATAATCAGCGCCAGGCCTTTATTGCCGGCCTGGGCATCGGTTATCACGGCACCGATCTCGATTTCAGCCATGCGGGCAGTGCCACCGAGACCGCCAGTGTCGCCGGCATCGCCACTTCCGTGCGCCTCGGCTTTGGCTTCAGCAACCAGTTCACGCTGTATTATCTCAGCGAAGGCAACTGGTTCAACCACGACGGCGGCACCTGGTCCCTGGGCCTCAACGGTATCGGTGCAGCTTATTACTTCTCGCCCCGGGCGCGCTCGGTCTACCTGCATTACGGCTATGGCTACAGCTACAGTTCGTTATCCCGCGAGAGCGGCACCGACAGCAGCAAATTCGGCAATGGCTACATCCTCGGTGCCGGCTATGAGTTCATGCCTCACGTCAACCTCGAGGCCAGCTACCTGCGCACCAATCTGACAGACGCTATCGACAGCCCGTATCCCGTGCGTTCTACCAGCTGGCGGCTGATGCTGAACTATCTGTTCTACTGACGGTTCTACTGAGTCAGGCGTGGTACGGGCTCACCCTTATCCAGCAATTCCAGGGCCTCCTTGGCCTTGGCATGACCGCGTACGGCAGCCGTGGTGATCCAGCGGATCGCCTTTTTTTCGTTGCGTGGCACACCCAGTCCGTAGTAGTACATATACCCCAGCACATACTGCGCCTGCAGGTGGCCACGTCCGGCCAGGGTGTGCATCAAGCCCACCGAGCCGGCATAATCTTGCGATAGATAGAGGCGCTTGGCGCGCTCGAACAGTGCTGCGGAGACCTCCTCCTGGGACAGCTTTTCCGTTTTCGGCTCGACCGGCACCGTGGTGCAAGCGGACAGTCCCAGGACGGTAAGCAACAGCGCCGGGATCAGCAGGTGAAGACGGGGTGGCAAGAAAAATGACATGCGCCCATAATAACGCCACTTTCCCGTTGGCCGATAGTCGTCCCCCAGGCGGATATTCTCAATAAATTCTGCCAACTGCCGTAAAGACGCATCAGCAGTCGGGGAATTGGAGCCCGCCGTCTTTGGCATACGTCACTGGCGCGCACCAGGACTCCAGGGGACTTCTACTTATGAGCGAGCATATTGAGACCACCGCCCAGGATTAAGATAAATAAGTCACCACCATCCATCCGGGCGGTTTACACCGCAGTAGACAGGAGCATGAAATGGCATCGCGGACAGAACAGATCAACGGGATATTACAGACACTGAAAAGCGACATGTCCGATGTCGTCGCCAGTGTATTGGTATCGGTGGACGGCCTGGTGTTGGCCAGCCAGTTGCCGCCGGACATCAGTCAGGAAAACATCGGCGGCGTGGTTGCCACCCTGTTGCAGCTCACCCAGCGCGCCGCCAACGAACTTCGCCAGGGCGGCATGGAACAGGTCATCATTCAGAGCGAGGAAGGCTTCTCCTTCATCGTCGGTGCATCAGAATCCACCTTCCTCGTCGTGTTGTCGAGGAAGGGCAGCACCCTGGGGCTGTTGATGGCCAACGCCAAAAACGCCGCACACGACATCGCGGAAATCATGTAAGGGGATGACAATGGGTTCAACAGTGCTTTTCGATAACGACGATCACAAGAACATCCTGATCGAAGACTTCAACTCCGGCCTCGCCGTGCAAGCCAATCAGCACCTCATCATCCACAACGGCGAAGGCATGATCCTCGACCCCGGCGGACATAAGGTGTTCAACAAGGTCGCCAGCGCCACCAGCAGCTTGCTGGGAGATGGCACGCTGCGCTATCTGTTTCTCTCCCATCAAGACCCGGACATCGTTGCCGCCACCAACGGCTGGTTGATGACCACCGATGCTGATGCCTACATCTCCGCCCTGTGGCAGCGCTTTCTGCCACACTTCGGCATCGATACCTTTGTCGAAGATCGCCTCAACCCCATCCCCGACGAAGGCATGATACTCGACCTCAACGGCGTCGGGCTGAGTATCATTCCCGCGCACTTCATGCACTCCTGCGGCAATTTCCAGGTCTATGATCCGATCTCCAAGATCCTCTACAGTGGCGACCTGGGTGCCTCCCTGGGCATGGATTACATCGAAGTCAGCGACTTCGACGATCACCTGCAATACATGGCGGGCTTTCACCAGCGCTACGTCGTCAGCAACAAGGTTCTGCGGCGGTGGGCGGCAATGATCCGCGACCTGGATATCGACATCATCGCCCCGCAGCATGGCGCCCTGTTCAAGGGTAAAGAAATGGTCACGCGCTTTATCGATTGGTGCGAAACCCTCGAATGCGGCATCGACTTGATGGAGGATGTCTACAAACTACCCGGTTAGGACTATTTGGAGCGGGCCATGCCCGCGATATTTTTTCTCTCGCTACTGCATTCAGTTATTTTGGAATTTGTGGGAGCGGCTGAAGCCGTCCCCACAAATTTATTTTTCCCCTCTATTCATCGCGGGCATGGCCCGCTCCTACCAATCACCGCGCACCAATCAACTCGATCTCATAGCCATCCGGATCGGCGACAAAGGCGATGATGGTCGAGCCCGCATTCATCGGCCCCGCATCGCGGATGATTCTGCCGCCGCGCGCCTTGATGGCCTCGGTCGCCTGATACACGTCATCCACCTCGATGGCGATATGCCCGAAAGCCGTGCCCAACTCATAGTGATCGGCACCCCAGTTGTAAGTCAGTTCCAACACCGTATTCGCCGCCTCATCACCGTAACCAAGAAATGCCAGGGTAAACTTGCCCTCGGGATAATCCTGGCGCCGCAACAATTGCATGCCCAGCACCTCCGTATAAAAACCAATCGAGCGCTCGAGATCGCCAACGCGCAGCATGGTGTGAAGTATTCTCATGGATTTTTCCCCCATTGAAATCGATGGTTTGTTAATAGCTTGTTATTCAACATAACAGAGGTGTAAAAAAACTGTCTCACACTGCCTGCAGGCTCTTGGATACCACCTCAAAGACATCCTTCGACAGGCTGGATTCAGCAAGCAGGCGTTGCAGTTGCGCCTGCATCAGGGCCTGACGTTTTTCATCGTATTTGCGCCACTGGGTGAAGGGGGTGGTGAGACGTGCGGCGACCTGCGGGTTGAGCGCATCGAGTTTGAGGATATGGTCGGCAAGGAAAACATAGCCAGCGCCATCGGCGCTATGAAAGCAGGCCGGGTTGGTGCTGGCGAAGGCACCGATGAGGGCGCGCACCTTGTTGGGATTTTTGAGGGTGAAGGCCTCATGTTCGGTGAGGGCACGTACCCGCGCCAGGGTGTCGGGCAGGCTGGCGGTGGCCTGGATACCGAGCCACTTGTCCACCACCAGCGGCTCGTCACGCCAGCGTTGATAAAAAGCGCTCAAGGCACGCTCGCGGGCTTCGCCGGCCTGATTGGCAAGGCAGGTGAGGGCGGCCATGTTGTCGGTCATATTAGCGGCCGCATTGAATTGCCGTTCGGCAAGGGCGATGGCGATCCCGTCACCAAGGCGGGACAGGTAGCCAAGGCAGGCATTCTTCAGTGCGCGGCGGCCAATGGATTCGCCGTCGATACGATATTCACCACTGCCGGCATTTTCCGCATACACGGCCTCGAGCTGCGGGCGCAGACGCTCGGCAAGGGAACGGCGCAGGAAGTCACGTGCAGCATGGATGGCCTGCGGGTCGATGGGTTGCATGAATTCGGCCAGATAGTTTTCCACCGGCAGGCCAAGGGCCTGGGCGGCGAAGGCCGGGTCAAGGCGGTCATCGGCCAGAGTGCGGGCAAAGGCCCCGGCGAAGGCTTCGTTCAACAACAGGGGACGCCCGGTCTGGATGTCGTCCACCAATCCCATGAGCGTCTTCACCGCCATCTTTTGTCCGGCCTCCCAACGGCTGAAAGGATCGCTGTCGTGGGCCATGAGGAAATAGCGCTGGCTGTCGCTGAGGTCGTCTTGCCATTTCACCGGCGCGGAAAAGCCGCGCAGTAGGGAGGGCACGGTGCCCGCAGGCAGGTCACAAAAGACAAAGGACTGGCTAGCCTCGCGCAGGTGCAGCACGCGGGTCGTTGCTGCGGAAACCTCGCCCGCCTCACCTTCCAGGCATAACGGCAAGTCGCAGCCTTCGGCGTCCAGCAGGCCCACCGCCAGCGGGATGTGGAAGGGCTGCTTTTCCGGCTGATCCGGTGTGGGTGGGCAGGTTTGTGTTATGTCCAGGGTCAGGGTGCGTGCACCGGCATCGTAATGGTGGTTGATATGGAGTTCCGGCGTGCCGGCCTGGCTGTACCACAGACGGAACTGGCTGAAGTCGATCTGGTTTGCATCTTCGATGGCCTTGACGAAATCATCGGTGGTTACCGCCTGGCCATCGTGGCGCTCAAAATAGAGATCGGTGCCACGACGAAAGCCCTCGGGGCCGACCAGATGAGCCAGCATGCGTACCACCTCCGCGCCCTTGTTGTAGACGGTGACGGTGTAGAAATTGTTGATTTCCACGTAAGCATTCGGCCGCACCGGATGGGCCATGGGGCCGGCATCCTCGCGAAACTGGTGGGTGCGCAGCACGTTGATATCCCCGATACGCTGCACACCGCAGGAATTCATATCGGCGCTGAACTCCTGGTCACGAAACACCGTGAAGCCTTCTTTCAGGCTGAGCTGAAACCAGTCGCGACAGGTGACGCGGTTACCCGACCAGTTATGAAAATATTCATGGGCGATGACACTCTCTATCCCCAGGTAATCGGCATCGGTGGCGGTATCCGGACGCGCCAGCACATAGCGCGAATTGAACACATTGAGGCCCTTGTTTTCCATTGCGCCCATGTTGAAGTCATCCACGGCGACGATCATGTACAGGTCGAGGTCGTATTCGCGGCCATAGGTCTTTTCGTCCCAGCGCATGGCCTTCTGCAATGAGCGCATGGCATGTTCGCACTTGTCGATATTGTGGTGCTGCACGTAGATATGCAGGGCTACATTGCGGCCGCTCAAGGTGGTGAAGGTGTCTTCGATACGCGCCAGGTCACCGGCCACCAGGGCAAACAGATAGGACGGCTTGGGGAAGGGGTCTTCCCACTTGGCCCAGTGACGGCCGCCGTCCAGTTCACCGCTGGCGATCAGATTGCCGTTCGACAGCAGCACCGGATAGCTGGCCTTGTCGGCCTCGAGACTGGTGGTGAAGCGGGCCATCACGTCAGGGCGGTCGAGGTAGTAGGTGATCTTGCGGAATTCCTCCGCCTCGCACTGGGTGCAGAAATTGCCACCGGAGGTGTACAGACCGCCCAGCGAGGTATTGGCGGCGGGGTGGATTTCGGTGACGATCTCCAACTCACAGTTGTCGGGCAGGCCGTCGAGACCCAGGCTGTGGTCGTCGAGGCGATATTCGTTCGATCCAAGCGTACGGCCGTCCACGGCTACCGAGATCAGGTCGAGGTCGTGGCCATCGAGCAGCAGCGCTTCATCCCCGTGCAGGCGGCGTACCGATAGGCGGCTGGTGACACGGGTGGTATCCGGGTCGAGGGTAAAATACAGATCGACGTGATCGATGGTGTAGGCCGGCGGCTGGTAGTCGGTGAGGCGGATGGTCTGGGGTGTTTCGGACATGGTGGGCTCGGGGTGCAGTCAATGGGCATCGTGGGAGCGGGCCATGCCCGCGATACGTCTTGTTGAAAACGAGATGAAACGCAGGGACTCAGAGTACGTAAAGAAAATCTGTTCAATAATCTTTGCATTCTCTGCATTTTTGCGTCAATTCTCACTATCGAAAAAGGTGCATCGCGGGCATGGCCCGCTCCTACGATATTCGTTAATATCGTGAGATTATAACCCACACCTCAGATATGACATCACTCGCTGGCGAAGTAGATATCACCGTAGAGGGCTGAGGTCGTCTGGCCCGTATTGTCGCTGTCGGTCATTACCGCCACCGCATCGATATGAGTAAAGTCTTTGCCGAACAGGCGTTTGAGATCCTCACGCACGTTGCGCCGTTCCTGCACCCAACGGCCGGTATCGGTGTCAGCGGAGCGCACCGCGAGCATCATGGCGTTGCCGGTGAAGGCATTGGGCCAATTCGTCCCCACCGGCTGATTGCTGGACCAGACATAATTCACCGCGCGAGTCCGCCAAAAAAACATGCCGCCATCCACCACCACGTAGATCCGTGCGGGATAATCATCGCCGGCCTTGCTGCGCTCGTCGTTGCCACGAAAGGTCTCGTCCACCCGCCACGACCAATGCAGCCAGGGGGTGCGGGTGAGATCGATACGGATTTTTTTGAACATACCCGAGGCGCTGCCTCGCGCACGGGCCTGCAACGCCTTGCCCTGTTCTGTATCGACGATTTCATATTGAGTATTACCGGCGAAGGACTTTTCCTCCCAGCCGTCGAGATCACCGCTACTGAACTGACCGATGGTCTGGGCAAAGGCGGCGCTGGACAGGCAGAGCAGGGCCAGACCTGCAATGCTGCGCAGCGGGGGGTACAGGGAGCGAAGAGGCATAGTGTTTTCCATCAATAACAGTGTAATGTCTGTGCCCTCTGACACATTGAAGCCATAATCGTTACATTGAACCTATTAATCACTGCGCATGGCATAAGACATGTCCACACGCACACCCTGACTGAAATGTCATGACCGACTCCGCCCTCAAAGAGCTGCAGCGCATCCCTGGCGTCGGCCCGGCCATGGCCGCCGACCTGCTCAGTCTGGGCATCCACTCCGTGACGGCCCTGCGCGGGCAGGATCCCGAACAACTGTATCAGCGTCTGAACCAACAGGCAGGCAGGCCGGTGGATCGCTGCGTGCTGTATGTGTTCCGTTGTGCGGTCTATTTCGCTGAAAACACGGTGCATGATCCCGAGCTGCTCAAATGGTGGCACTGGAAAGACCACCCGTGAGCGATCCGTTGCTGCGCGTCAGCCGGCTGATAACCCACCAGCGCGGCCCCTTCGACCTGTCCATCGATGCCGGCGAATGCGTCAGCCTGCGCGGCCCTTCCGGCAGCGGCAAGTCATTACTGCTACGCGCCATCGCCGACCTCGATCCGCACCAGGGCGAGGTCTGGCTGGACGGTGTGGCTTGCGCGCAGATCCCCGCCCCACAGTGGCGCCGACAGGTGGCGCTGCTGCCCGTAGAGAGTCAGTGGTGGCTGGATGAAGTAAGCGCTCACCTCTCTGGTAAAGACTGTCCTTGGCTGATCCCGCTGGGTTTTGGCGAGGCGGCGCTGGGCTGGCAGGTGAGCCGCCTGTCCAGTGGTGAAAAGCAGCGCCTGGCCCTGGCACGGGCACTGATGAACCGACCCCGGGTGCTGTTGCTGGACGAACCCAGCGCTAGTCTCGACGAGGTCAGCGCCGCAGCGCTGGAAGCCGTAGTGAGCGATTATCGCCATGATACCGGCGCGGCGGTGTTGTGGGTCAGCCACAGTGCAGCCCAGGCCGCGCGGGTCGCGACGCGGCATTATCAATTGACGCCACAAGGCGTGCAGGAAGGCGAACCATGATCACCTTGAGCGTCTTCGACCTCAGTCTGGCGGCATTGCTGGTATTGATTCTGGCTGCTTTGAGCTGGCACATGCGCCTGGGGCTGGAGCGCTCACTGCTGATCGCCACCCTGCGCATGGTGGTGCAACTGTCGCTTATCGGCTTGGTGCTGAAAACGATCTTCGCCACCAGCGGCCTGCTGTGGGTGAGCCTGATGGCGGTGGTGATGCTGCTGGCTGCCGGGCGCGAAGTCATGGCGCGTCAGCAGCGGCGCCTGAAAGGCTGGTGGGGTTATGGCCTGGGTACCGGCGCCATGTTCATTTCGTCGTTTGCCGTCACCGTGCTGGCCCTGTTCACCATGATCGGCAACCAGCCCTGGTATGAACCGCAGTACGCCATCCCCCTGCTGGGCATGATGCTTGGCAACACCATGAGTGGCATCGCCCTGGCCCTGGATCGCCTGACCCAGACCGCCTGGCAGCAACGTGCGATCATCGAACAGCGCCTGATGCTCGGACAGACACGTACCGAGGCCATCGATGAAATCCGCCGTGAGGCCATGCGTAGCGGCATGATGCACATCATCAACGCCATGGCCGCCGCCGGCATCGTCAGCTTGCCAGGTATGATGACCGGCCAGATTCTCGCCGGAGCACCGCCCATGGAGGCGGTAAAGTATCAGATTCTGATCATGTTTTTGATTGCCGCCGGCACGGGCTTTGGCGTGACTGCCGCCCTGTGGCTGGCATCGCGGCGGCTGTTCGATGAACGGCATCGGTTGCGTCTGGAGGTGCTCAGCGCCCCACGAGCGTAGAGAGAGTCACACCCGCCTACGATTGCATTGCTTGCAGGGTGGCACTGCCCAGCAAAAACCAGCAAAGATTTTCACCATGTGCGGAAACAGGTCTGACCATCCACATTGCTGCACGTCATGCTTGCGGAGTTTCCGCAGGTTATCTTGGGGGCGGCATTGGTTTACATCTGTTGGTTCATGACCGGGGCCACGGCAACGGGTGCCTCGGCGAGGCAGGCGATGACATTAGTCAAGGTGGGGGCGACGACCACGGCATCGGCCCAACGTGCCAACTCTATGTGGCCCATGGCCGCCTCGACCCCGGTGTCCAGTGGATTACCGGACAGGGCCTGAAAGGTCAACGGGGTAACGAATTCTGCCCCGCCGGCGCACCAGCTCGGCAGCCTGTAAGTGGCGATACTGCCGGTAACACCGAGCAGGACGTGTTTGTTGGCGGGGATATGCATATTTGTG
>JALTPW010000943.1 GCA_026999335.1 Chromatiales bacterium | reverse complement strand
CACGCTCACCCGAACGCACCACGGCTTCACTCGGCACCACCACGGCATCGACCACCCGCCCGGAGCGCAAGGTGATATTGGCGAACATCTCCGGCTTTAGCAGCAGATCCGGATTATCGAATTCCAGACGCACGCGGGCGGTGCGTGTCTTGCGCTCCATGTAGGGATAGATATAAGTGACCGTGCCGCGAAAAATCCGCCCGGGTACGGCCCGCACACGCATATCCGCCTTATCACCCTGTTTCACCCAGGGCAGATCCTCCTCGTACACATCCACATAAACCCACACCCGCGACAAATCGGCCAGCATGTAGAGTTCGGTCTTTGGTGTGACGTACTGCCCCTCGCGCACCCCCACCTTCATCACCGTGCCATCGAAGGGCGAATGGATGTGGATACGTTTTTTGAGTTCCCGGGTCGTCTCCAATTCATGGATCTGGTGCTCGGGCACGTCCAGCAGCAGCAAGCGTTGCCGGGCCGAGTTCACCAGATCCTGGGCGCCGCGACGGATTTCCTCGTAGGGGCTGTCCTTTAACACCTGCAGGTTATTCAGGGCTAGCAGGTATTCCTCCTGACTGGACACCAGCTGTGGTGAATAGATGCTAAGAAGGATGTCGTCTTTCTTGACCACAGAACCGGTGGTGGAAACCCGCAGCACCTCGATCCAGCCCTCGGTCTTCGGATGCTGGCGTGCCAGCCGTTCTTCATTAAAATCCACTCGACCCACGGCACGTACCGCGTGGCTCAAGTCGCGCCGCTCGGCACGCGCGGTACGCACGCCGATGTTCTGCACCGTCACCGGATCGATTCTGACCGTACCTGTCGGTTCATCAGCATCGGCACCGCCGTCGGCATACACGGGGATGTAATCCATGCCCATTTCATCCTGGGCCGGCGCCGGCGAGGTAATGGCGGGATTCATGGGATTGCGATAGAACAACACTTTTTTCTCTTTTGGCTCGTCTTTCTCCGCGTACACCGGGATGTAATCCATGCCCATCTCATCCTGGGCCGGTACCGGTGAGGTAATGGCGGGATTCATGGGATTGCGATAGAACAATGGTTTGCGTTCACCCGCCGGGGCGCCGTCTGTTGCCGTCGTGGAGGCGGACGGGCTCAGGGCCAGCCAGTAGCCACCACCACCGGCAAGGATGGCAACCAGCACGATGGAAACAAATGTCTGCTTATTCATGGGGTGCCTCTTCAGGGAATACATCGGATTCAATTCGGGAAGACAGGGGAACGGCGGCAACATCGTCATCAAACGATAGGCCCACCGCTGCCTGCAGTGCGGCCTGTGCCTGATTGGCGCGTGAAATGGCATTCCAGTAACGTGTTTCGTAATTGAAAAGCATGATCTGTACACGCACCACATTGAGGAAATCCACCTTGTCCACCTGATAGGCAGCCAACATGGAGGCCACGGTCTGGCGCGCCTGGGGAAGGATGCCGGTCTTCAGCAGGCGCGCCTGTTCGCGGGCGGCGCGATAGTCCGCCAGCGCCCGGGACACCTCACGGCTGACGCGCAGGCGTGCCTCGTCCAGGTTGTAACGCTGCTGCTGTAGCTGGCTGCCACGTTGATCGATGGCCGAGTCTTGTCGCCGGTTGGTAAAGATGGGCATGTTCATGCTGAACATGATGGAGGCGAAGTCGGCACGGGAACTGCCGTCGGGATTGTCGCCCACACGCAGGCCGTAGCGGGCGCCCAGGCTGAAGTCGGGAGAGCGATCCTTGCGCGCCAGATCCAGGCGCGAGCGCGCCGCTTCAATGACATTCTGTCGAGCCGCCAGCAGAGGACGGTTTTGCAAGGCCTGTGCCTGCAATATCGGCTCATCGACTGGCTCGGCCAGTGTTGCCGGCACCATCTTAGGCAGTCGAATAGGTTGGTTTGCAGAACGGTTCAGCAAGGCATTGAGGCGGGCTTCTTCACTTCGGCGCGACCCCAGCAGAGCGATTTCCTGATCGTGCAGACGGGATAATTCCAGTTGGGCCAGCAATACATCCTGTTGCAAGCCTTGGCCAACGCGGTATTTGGTCTGCGTCACCTCGACCAGTTGACGCAGCAGCTGGCGATTACGTTGTAAAATCTCCAGCGCACGGTCGAGGTAATAAAGATTCCACCATAAATTGCGCACATCGCGTTCCAGCTGTAAGCGCATTTCACCCACCTCATCATGGGCAGCGGCACTCTCAAATTCTGCCGCACGTTCGCGCAGCGCCAGCTTGCCAGGAAACGGCAGGGCCTGGACGACGGCCACCTGCAGTTGGGTCATCCCCTCCTGACTGAGACTGAAAGTATCCATCGGTAGATTGACGGCATTGAGTTGCAGGCGCGGGTCGGGCAACACTGCGGCCTGCTCCGGCACTGCGGCGGCGGCTGTGGCACGGGCACGCATGGCGGCCAGGCCCGGATTGTCCTGCAATGCAGCATCGACGGCATTGGCGAGTTGCAGGATAGGCACCCCGCTGGCCACATGCTGCTCAACCGGCTTGTCGCCGGGTGCAGCTATGCCAAGCGAGATCGGCAGCAGGCAAAGGCCGGCAATCCGGAAAAATCTTGCAAACATGAATCACTCTCCGTTTCGTTGTCAGGCACCGCAACCGGTTAAAGGAACGGAAATCGATCCGACGGAATCGGAATCAATGACAAACAAGGGATATTTCAACGGCGCGCAGGAAAAAAAGAAAAAACAGCACGCACAGCGACCGGCGGTTGCCGGCAAATACTAGAGAGTAGAGATGGGAGGGCGAATCTCGGTGACGGACGTCACACTGGTGGAGCGCCATTGTAGCGCAGCGGTCTGCACATCAGGCAGGGAAGCGAAGGCGGCGTTGATTTGTGGCGGCAAGGCCGTAGCGCCATGGGGACAGCAGTCATCGCTGGTATCGCAATGCACGGTGTTGTTATCGGAACAGCTACCGTAGGCATGGTCAGCCTGCTCACAGGCACTGCTCTGATGTGACATACCACCCGCCTGATGGATCCCACTGTCAGCCGCCATCATCGACACCATGGTGTCGTGGGCAGTGGTATCACCTTGCACCGGGGACATGGCCATCACTGACGTCGTCGCCCCACCCAGCAGCAGGCCGACAACGGCCAAAGCGGCGAGCAAGCGGGCAAAGAGGCCTGTGTGTAAGGTGAACATAAGAGTTAGCCTAACCTATCATAAAGCCTTGTCAAGAAAGTCGGCCAAAAAATAACGCCGATCTTCGCTGCTTTCAAAAATGCCAACGCGAAGGATGGGTGAGCCATACAGGCCCGTCCTCCACTACCGATCTGAACCCAATAATAAGATCAAGTTCCGTGAAAACTACCCCGCAGCAAGCCACAGAAAACCTCAGAGATAAAGGGCACTTATTTTTAAACTGAAAATACCGTCATTCCGAGCGGAACGTGAAACGCAGTGAAGACCCGGACAAAAGCGCCTTGTGCGTTGAATGCTCGAAGAGCGAGCGAAGTGAGTCATCCAGAATGCTTGAAGCGAGGCATGAGGAGAGAGATTTGCTGGTTCCAAAAGGACGACGAGCGGGGAACCTCCCAACGACATGAAGTATCTATTAAAATAGACATTAAGATATCTATGGTCTAATATTTTCAACATTATGAAAAAAAATACACTTTCTCTGTCTGCCGTCTCCAAAACAGCACTGGGCGTACTCGGTCAGCTAATCAAGGCCGCCCGACTTGAGCGCAGCATGAGCCAGATTGAGCTTGCTGAACGGGTCGGTGTCAGCCGACATACCATTATGGCCATCGAAAAATCCGACCCCAGGGTCGCCATCGGGGCAGTGCTGGAATCAGCCGCTGTACTCGGTGTGCCGCTTTTAGCGGAAGATACCGCCGGGCTCAATAAACTCGCAGGTACGGTGGCCTGCCTCGCCACCCTGCTGCCGGCACGTAGCAAACGCAAAACAGCACTCAACGATGACTTCTAATGCGGAAAGCGGCTTTGTCTGGATATGGCTACCGGGTGCGGTCGAACCGGTCGTTGCTGGACGTCTGCAAAAACAGGGAAATCGCCTTTTTTTTACCTATGGTCGCTCCTACCGCGGACGTGACAATGCCATGCCGCTATCCCCCGTAGAATTACCTTTGCAGGAGGGCACCTTCGAGCCCCTGGGTATGAATACCATCCATCCCTGTTTACGCGACGCTGCACCGGATGCTTGGGGGCGACGGGTCATATCATATAAATACCCGGCCCTGGCCGCTGATGAGCTGGATTATCTATTACTCTCGGGAAGTGACCGCATTGGAGCGCTCGATTTCCAGGCGAGTAGCAGCGAGTACCGACCCAGGGGGTTAGATCATCCCAGTCTGGATGAACTGTTGGAGGCAGCCAGCCTCATAGAACGCCAGCTCCCCCTGCCACCCGAACTCGACCATGCATTACTGCATGGAACGAGTGTAGGCGGTGCCCGCCCCAAGGCGCTCATCAATACCAATGATGTACAGCATATCGCCAAGTTCAGTTCGACGACCGATACGTATAATGTCGTTAAAGGCGAATATGTTGCCATGCGCCTGGCCAGGCTGGCAGGTATCGATGTGGCTGCCGTTTCGCTACAAGGCACGCTTGGCAAGGATGTCTTGCTGGTTAGACGCTTTGATCGTTCTCTCACAGAAAAAGGTCTGTGCCGACATGCCATGCTCAGTGCGCTGAGCCTGTTAGGCCTGAACGAAATGGAAGCGCGTTATGCCCGTTATCGGGATTTAGCGGATTTGATTCGTCGCTATTTTTCCGCCCCCCAAAAAACACTGCATGAACTCTATCGCAGAGTGATTTTCAATGTATTGATTGGCAATACCGATGATCACGCCCGTAACCACGCCGCACTCTGGGATGGAAAATCGCTAAAACTAACACCCGCCTACGACCTTTGCCCCCAAGTTCGCACAGGTCTGGAGGCCACACAGGCGATGCAACTAGCGGGCGATGAAGGGAGTCATGCCACACTGAGCAATGTGTTATCCATCTGTACATCATTTCAGCTCGATACAGAACGTGCCCGGACGATGATCAATGCCATGCGGGCTGTTGTCGAAGACAACTGGCTTGCGGTCTGTGATGAGGCCGGAATGACGGCCATAGAGCGTAAACAGCTATGGCAGCGCGCCCTACTCAATCCATATTGCCTACAAGGCTGGGGTTAAATCACTGTTCAGATATAAAGGGGTTATAAAAGTATAAAGGAGTCAAAGCCAATGTCATTAAGTTAACAAAATCACGACTGTTTTGTAGGTTGGCGGTGACGAAGGAACCCCAACATTGTTGGCTTCGTTGGGGTTCGCAAGCTCACCACCAACCTACAACAAGCAGGATCTCAGGCTTAACTTAATGGCATTGGAGTCAAAGCCCTTTAAGAGGGCCATCCGGCCTCCCGCGCCGACTCTGACCAACCTTTGTTTTGAGTTTCCGCTCGATCTTCTCTCTGAAATAATCATTCCCCAATGGTGTTCCCGTTTGCCAGGCTGCACGTATCGATTTCAGGTTATCAGAATCAATATGTGTCCTGAACAAATTTTTGTAGGCCTCAAGGCGGGCATCTTTTGTCTTTCTCAGGCTTGTGTACAAATTGTGTTCAGTGACAAGACGGTCATCCTTTCCTTGTGCATTATATCGATAGCTGCTCCAGCGGTAATGGCCAGGTGATTTGACCATATTGGCTCTGATGGGATTGAGTTCAATGTATCGCATGCAAATGAGCAGGTATTGCTCGTCACTGATCAAAGAGGCTTTGTATCGCCCTTCCCAGAGACTACCACTACTGCCGTAAGTATGATTGATATAGGGCACGTATCGCCTACCGACATATTGCATCATTCGGCTGATTCCCTGTTTATCGTGAGGTGTGGCCAAGATGTGGATGTGATTGCTCATCAACACATAGGCGTGGATATCACAGTGGTACCGTTCAGCAGCCTCTTCTAACCACCCGAGGTAGGCCTGATAATCACCGGCCTCAAAAAACACCGGTTCACGGCTGTGGCCTCGTTGTACTATGTGGATCGGTACATCCGGTAAGAAAAACCGTGGTTTGCGTGGCATGTTCTCTGCTCTATCGTGATTATACGTCTAGGCTACCACCAACAAGGTTTTCTTTAAAGGGCTCTGACCCCTTTAATTGACCCCTTTAATTATGCTCCTGCCTGCCCGACGCTTGCTACCCGGTGGCTGACCTACCTTGCCGGGACGGGATTCCCACCCGCTGGAATTATCGACCTGGCTCGGCCGCACACCCCTATTACTTTCCATTATTTTTCAGCAGGTTAGATATTGTTTTGGCTTTTGGCTGATTTGGTACGAATTTCGGCCAGCGCTCAAAAGGAGAAAATAGTTTGGCCAGAGAAGTGAAGCAATGGTAAGATGAAGTAGTATAAATTCTTACCTTTTATGGAGGTTTTATTATGGCAATGGTAAAAAAAAGCATTACCGTCACAGATCAGCAAGAGGAATGGATACAGGCGCAAATGGACACAGGGAACTATGGTACTGATAGCGAACTGATCCGTGAAGCGTTGCGCGAGAAACAAAACCGTACCGCTGAAATCGATTATATTCGCACCAAACTTATCGCCTCGGAGCAAAGCGGTTTTACCGACCTAACCCGAGATGAAATCCTGGAAAGATCAAAGGAAATATTGCGGAAAAATGGGGAGCTATAAACTGACTCACGATGCACAAGCCGACCTGATTCGAATACATCAGCACGGAGTCAGAGTGCATGGTGAAGTCGCTGCTGACGAATATTATTCCGCTTTTTTTGATCGCTTTGAACAGCTTGCAGAACAGCCGTATTTATATCAAGGCTGTGATGATATACGGCAAGGTTACAGGCAAAGCGTGTGCGGCGTAGATACAATCTATTACCGTGTTAAAGACGATACGGTCGAAATTATGAACATCCTGGGCCAACAAAATCGGGACGAATGGCTTTAGTACCCTCGTTGTTGGCGAGCGAAAAAACGGGAAAAAAAACACCCACTAAATTCGGAAGTATTCACACCAACAGGGTCAGAAATTTATGGCTTTTGCCAGAGACTACCACTACTACCGTAGGTATGATTGATATAGGGCACGT
>JALTPW010000942.1 GCA_026999335.1 Chromatiales bacterium | reverse complement strand
AAGCTGGCCAAGTCGGCGCCCAAACTGGTGGAGGATCTGGTGCCCAAGCTACTGCCCCTGGGCGTGGTGCTGAAGGTCTTGCAGAACCTGCTGCAGGAACGGATTCCCATCCGCGACATGCGCACGATCGCCGAAACCTTGGCGGAGCATGCGCCTAACAGTCAAGACCCCGGCGTTCTCACCGCTGCCGTGCGGGTTGCCTTGAGTCGCTCAATTGTCCAGAAAATCAGTGGTATGGGGGCGGATCTGGCGGTAATGACGTTGGATCCAAGATTGGAACAGTTATTGCAACAGACCCTTGCAGGTGGCGCCGATCAAGCCGGCGGGCTCGAACCGGGACTGGCAGAGAATCTGCAACGCTCCCTGGCCGAGCAGGCCCAGCGCCAGGAAGCCGCAGGACATCCTGTGGTACTGCTGGTGTCAGCCGGCCTGCGAGGGCTGCTGGCACGCTTCGTCAGACACAGCATTCCTAATATGCATGTGCTGGCGTTCAACGAGATACCGGACAACAAGCAGGTCAAGATCACCACCACGGTGGGGGCTTGACCGGGTCGCAGCCAAGACTGAAGTACCGAGGTAGCGGGAACCAATGAAGATCAAACGTTTTTTTGCCAAAGACATGCGGACGGGGATTCGCCAGGTGCGCGAGGCCCTTGGCGCCGACGCGGTGATTCTCTCCAACCAGAAGGTGGTGGGGGGCATCGAGATCGTTGCCGCCATCGACTATGACGAGGCCCTGCTTGCCGCCGAGGAGTCGGCGACCCGCAACAGTCTGTTGGACACCGGCCCGGTACAGGCTACACCTGCCAGCGAGCCTGACGTGGATCTGTTGAGCGCGGATAGCGTCAGCCTCAGTCGCCCGGCTGATGTGCACCAGGCCTATGCGCCGCCCGTCGAGTCGCCGCGTGATAGCGAGATCCCACGTCCGGAAATGCCTGCCGAGCCGCCGCGTCACGAGGTCAGCGCAGCGGATCTGCGTTCGGAACCGGCGCTGCAATGGTCGCAGGATCCGACCTTGCAACAGATGAAAAATGAACTCAAGGATCTGCGTGGTCTGCTCGAACAGCAGCTTTCCAGCCTCGCCTGGAGCGACCTGTCGCATCGCAAGCCCTTACAGGCCAAGCTGATCCGCTGTCTGCTGGAGCTGGGCCTGAGCCCGGCTCTGTGCCAGCAAGTGGCCGACGAGGTGGGCAGTGGTCACGACGATTTCGACAACGTCTGGCGTCATGCCCTGGCTTGGCTGGCCAGCCGTGTGCCGCTGGATACCGCCGACAGCCTTGACGGAGGTGGTGTGGTGGCCCTGGTGGGCGCCACCGGTGTTGGCAAGACCACCACCATCGCCAAGCTGGCGGCGCGCTATGCCCTGCGCCACGGCCGCGACAAAGTGGCGCTGATCACCACCGACGGCTATCGCATCGCCGCCCACGAACAGTTACGTACTTACGGTCGCATCCTGAATATTCCGGTGCGCATCGCCAATACCCGGGAAGAACTCAGCGAGGCGCTGAAGCTGCTCGCCGATAAGGAACTGATCCTCATTGATACCGCCGGCATGAGCCAGCGTGACGTGCGTCTGTCGGAACAGTTTTCGATGATTACCGGCAGTGCGCCGGCCATTCGCACCTATCTGGTGTTGTCCACCACCACCCATCGCGCCGGTCTGCGCGAGGTGGTGAATGCCTTCAAGGAGGTGCGCCTCGATGGCTGCATCCTCACCAAGATGGACGAGACCACCAGCCTTGGCGGCACGATTTCCACATTGATGGAGAACAAATTGTCGCTGGCCTACACCAGTGACGGCCAACGGGTGCCGGAAGATATCCATATTGCCCGTGCCCACACCCTGATCAACCGTGCGGTGTTGGTGGCACAACAGACCAGTCAGGCCCTGGAACAGGAATCGCTCAATCTGGCCTTTAGCGGGATGGTGGCAAATGCTCATGGCTGAAACACTCGATCAGGCGGCCGGTCTGCGCCGCATTGCCACCCCCCGGCCGGTGCGCGTCATTACCGTCGCCAGCGGCAAGGGTGGCGTGGGTAAGACCAACGTGACGGTCAATCTGGGCCTGAGTCTCACCGCACAAGGCAAGGAAGTGCTGTTGCTGGATGCCGACCTGGGCCTGGCCAATGTGGACGTGATGCTGGGCCTGCACACCCATTATGATTTGTCCCACGTATTGAAGGGCGAGCGCAGCCTGGAAGAGGTCATTTGCACCGGGCCACAGGGCATGCGCATCGTGCCGGCCTCCTCGGGTTTGCAGAACATGGCCGGACTGAGCCCCGCAGAACATGCGGGCATCATCA
>JALTPW010000941.1 GCA_026999335.1 Chromatiales bacterium | reverse complement strand
TTGAAGGGCGAGCGCAGCCTGGAAGAGGTCATTTGCACCGGGCCACAGGGCATGCGCATCGTGCCGGCCTCCTCGGGTTTGCAGAACATGGCCGGACTGAGCCCCGCAGAACATGCGGGCATCATCAGCGCTTTCAGCGAACTGAGCGTGGCCCCGGATGTGTTGCTCATCGACACCGCCGCCGGCATTTCCGACAACGTGGTGACCTTCTCACGTGCGGCCCAGGAAGTGATCGTGGTGGTCTGCGACGAACCGGCTTCCATCACCGATGCCTACGCACTGATCAAACTGCTCAACCGCGAATACAGCATCTACCGTTTCCGCGTGCTCACCAACCGGGTGCAGAGCGTGCAGGACGGGCGGGCACTCTACAACAAGATTCTCAAAGTCACGGATCGTTATCTGGACGTGGCGCTGGACTTCATGGGCGTGGTTCCCGAAGACGAGTATCTGCGCAAGGCGGTGCAGAAACAGCGTGCGGTGGTGGACGCCTATCCCAGAAGCAAATCGGCCCTGGCATTTAAGAAGTTGGCCAGCAAAGCCGATAGTTGGCCCGTACCGGCATCCGCTGGCGGGCAGCTCGAGTTTTTCGTTGAACGGCTGATCATGGCCAGTCAGCAAAACCTAAGCCCGTAACTTTAAGCCGGTAACAATTAAGGAGCGTCGTCATGAGTGGAGCGGCAATGTACGCGGAGGCACAGGCCTTCGACCAGAACATCAATGATGAGATTGCGCAACATACGCCACTGGTAAAGCGTATTGCTTACCACCTGATGTCGCGACTGCCACCCAGCGTGCAGCAGGATGACCTGATTCAGGCCGGCATGATCGGTCTGCTGGAATCGTTACGCAACTACGACGCCTCACAGGGCGCCAGCTTCCAGACCTACGCGCGCATTCGTATTCGCGGCGCCATGCTGGATGAGATCCGCAAGAACGACTGGGCGCCACGTTCCGTGCATCGCAAGGCGCGCAGGGTGGCCGAGGTGGTGAAGGACATAGAAAACCGCACCGGCCGCGATGCGCGTGATCAGGAGATTGCCGAGGGTCTGGGCGTCAGCCTGCCGGAATATCACCGGCTGTTGCAGGACGCCAGCGGTCATCGCGTGTTCAGCTACGACGAACTGAACGTGGAGTCACACGGTGCACCCGAGGGCTTGACCCAGCGGATGCAGGGGCCGCTGGAAGGGCTGCAATCGGCGGATTTCAAGCGTGGCCTGGCCGATGCCATTGCCGGGCTGCCGGAACGTGAACGCCTGGTGATGACTCTGTACTACGACGAAGAACTGAATCTGCGTGAGATCGGTTCCATCCTGGGGGTCAGTGAATCGCGTATTTGCCAGATTCACAGCCAGGCCGTGATCCGTCTGCAGTCGCGCATGAATCACTGGACCCAGAATGATGACTGAGTGCCACGGCAATGCCGGCAACGGTCGACAGCCATACAACCCACAGTATCAGCAAGAGTGGAGGATACCTTGGACAAGAACATGAAAATCCTCATTGTGGACGATTTTTCCACGATGCGGCGGATCATCAAGAATTTGCTTCGTGATCTGGGGTTTTCCAATACCCAGGAGGCCGATGACGGCCTGACGGCATTACCCATATTGAAGGCCGGTGGTTTTGATTTTCTCGTCACCGACTGGAATATGCCCGGCATGCAGGGCATCGACCTGTTGAAAGCCGTCAGGGCCGACGCCGAGCTGGCCGGCCTGCCGGTGCTGATGGTGACGGCGGAGCAGAAACGCGAGCAGATCATCGAGGCGGCCCAGGCGGGGGTCAATGGTTATATCGTCAAACCCTTTACGGCGCAGACGCTGAAAGAAAAGATCGACAAGATTTTCGAGCGCGTTGATGGGGGGGGCTAAGGTATGTCTACAGAAACAATCGCCGTCAATGCCGGTGTCAGTGAAGACACCCTCGCCCATGCCGAAGCGCTGGTGCGCGAAATGCGGGCCGGCAATGAGACGCAGGTCACGAATCTGCTGAACCTCATCAATACGGCACGCGAAGAAGGTATCTACCACGAAGTCGGCAAGATGACCCGTCAATTGCACGACTCGCTGAATTCCTTTACCCGGGAAACCCGTCTCGATGAATTGACCGAAGACGAGATTCCCGATGCGCGCGCCCGTCTGCGGCACGTGATCACCCTGACACAGAAATCCGCCGACCGCTCCCTGGGTGCGGTGGAAAAAACCCTGCCCAAGTGCGACCAGCTATCTGAGCGTATCACCAAGCTGGGGAGCAGTTGGCAGGACTTCAAGCGCCGCGAGATGAGTGTCGATCAGTTTCGTGCATTGAG
>JALTPW010000940.1 GCA_026999335.1 Chromatiales bacterium | reverse complement strand
ATGAACCTGAAGCACACCTCATCCTGCAGATGCTGAAGGACTGCTGCCAGGTGACTGCGCCCGGGGTACTGTTCATTGCTGAGGCCATTGTCGCGCCGCTGGAGATTATCAAGTATTTTGGCGAGGATGCGGTCATCGCCAAGGAATGTGAGATTGCCTACAACGCCACCTTCATGGCGCTGTTGTGGGATGCGGTGGCAACCAAGAATGCCAAGCTGCTCAATCAGGGCATCCGTAGCCTGCCGGATAAGCTGGATCGCGCCACCTGGCTCAACTATGTGCGCTGTCACGATGATATCGGTCTGGGTTTCGATGATGTGGACATCAGACAGGCCGGCTACGAGCCCACTGCCCACCGACATTTCCTGGTCGACTATTTCACCGGTGCTTATGACGATTCACCGGCCCGTGGTCACCCCTTTGGCCACAATGCGAAGACCGGCGATGCCCGCATCTCCGGAACCCTGGCCTCATTGGTGGGGCTCGAGTCGGCGCTGGAAAGTCATGATCCGACAGCCATCCAGCACAGTGTCGATCTCATATTGCTGCTGCATGGCATGATCATGTCATTCGGCGGCATCCCGTTGCTCTACTATGGCGATGAAATCGGTACCCTCAATGACTACGACTATCTAAAAGACAGTAGCAAGGCCCAGGATAGTCGCTGGATGCATCGTCCTGTCATTGACTGGGAAAAGGTCGAGTTGCGGCATCGCCACGGCACGGTGCAACAAATGATCTTCGATGGCCTGCAAAGGATGATTGCAGTGCGGAAAACCATACCCGCCTTCGCCGACTACAATAACCGTGAACTGCTGGCTGTCGATAATCCGCATCTGTTCGTGTTTATACGCAGCAACCCGTTCCAACTGAACGATAGTGTGCTGGTGGTGGGCAATTTTGATAGTTTACCTCAGTCACTCACTCTTGGAGATCTGGGAGACCGTGGCCACTTTGAGTTTGAGCAATTGCAGGATCTCTATTCTGGTGCATCACCGTATATGTTCAAGGACCAGTTGGTGATACCTCCACATCAATTTTACTGGCTACGACCAATGAGCGTGTAGAGAGGCCGATCTGCGGGTGACAGCAGGATCAGCTCCTAGGAGTCTGTCGGGTTGGGAATTATCTACTGCGCTGATGGGAGAACGGCCAAAATATCCCCGATTTTTCGATAAAAATCTCGGCCGCAAGCGACCGAGTTTTAAGAACCCAAAAGCTCCATCGCTTTGCGATAAAGCTTTGAAAAGATTTAGAGACTCTGTGCATTTATGCATATCACAGAGATATCCCCCGAGATTTACGCTACGCGGTTAATAAGCCGGTTATTCCGCACTAGCTCTGCCGATTGAAGTGAGGCAACAACGGCGTCACGGGCCTCATCAAGATCGGGGCTGATTGTGCGCAGGATTCCCCAGTGGGTCCCGTCGAAAGCCTTTGCAACAGCCACGAAAACCCTGCCTTGTGACGTTGTATACGGCGTATGCCAGAGTTGTACGGCGATAACCCGTTTACCCTGTGCGCTGTCCGTCACTTTCTCGAAGATCAGGCCGAGATCATCGGCCTGGCCTATCGCAACATGCGCAACAATCTGCTGGTGGGGGCACTGCTGGCGATTATCGCCGTGGTTTGGGTACTGGGCCGCAACCGCACCAGCCTGGTGATCGCCGCCAGTTTCCCGCTGGTGGTGCTGGCCACCTTTGCCGCTATGGGTGTTTTCGATCTGGGCATGAATCTGATGACTCTCGCTGTGCTGACGGTGGCGATCGGCCTGATCGATGACGACGCTGTAGTGGTGATGGAAAACATCGACCGTCACCGGGCAATGGGCAAGACGCCACAGCATGCCGCGCTGGATGGCACCCGTGAGGTACTGGCCGCGGACGTCGCCGGCACCCTGACCGTGCTGGCGGCCTTCGTGCCGCTGGTGCTGGTGACCGGCCTGGCGGGACGCCTGTTTCAACCTTTCGGCCTCACCTTTGGTTTTATCTTGCTGTTTTCCCTGCTGGTCTCGCTGACGCTGATTCCGCTGGCGTCCGTCTACTGGGTGCCACACAAACAATCGGATGCACAACGCTGAACCTGTTGCCGGTGATTTATGTTGCAACTGAACGCTGGCGGCGGGCGTCGTGACTTAGGCAGTCTGGATTGAGTACAGAGAACCCTGGGAGTTTGTCGTACCCATTATCCTGAGTTCCGCTGCGTACAAGCCAAGCCTCTAATCGTGAATGATAATGCGCCGGGTATCCGTCTGAATATCCACAACCTGGCCGGCCTCATGGGCAATTTCTGCCAGTTCAGCCAAGGCCG
>JALTPW010000939.1 GCA_026999335.1 Chromatiales bacterium | reverse complement strand
GGTGACGCGCCAGATGTGGCGCTTCTTGAAAAGCTGTTTTGCCAAGAAGAGCTCGCCAGCACTCTATGAGAGGCAATTTAGGCCGCTTTTAGAGAAGTACCTCTGAGATGGGCCGGACACCAATGCCGTCACCTTATTAATGACCGCCTTGACATTACTGGAGCACGTTGGAGCTTGGATGGAGCTGAATCTATTTTGAAATTACGATCACTGAAATCAAGTGGTGATTTTAATGCTTATTGGAAACACCACAAGAAAGTGTCGAAAAAAAGAAATTATAAATTTTCCGGCATGTAAATTCTCATCATGAATTTCGTCGTTCTAAAGGAACTACACCCATTCACGATAGAGTAAAGAACATGCCACGCAAATCACAGTTTTTCTTACTGGATGTACCGGTTCACATAGTACAACGAGGCCACAGTCGAGAATGAGGAGGCGGGGGGCAGGTCTTTCCTTTTGCCTATTCATAATGGTCTAGCCATATATCAAAGATAGTCTAAAAAAGAAAGGGCGGGGGTCAGGCTTGCGTAATAGAAAGGACGGGGGTCAGGCTTGCGTAATTGTGCTTCCAGAGACTTATAATACAAAAGCGCAAGCCTGACCCTGTTTCCTTATAATACAAAAGCGCAAGCCTGACCCTGTTTCCTGCACAAGCCTGACCCTGTTTCCTGTATGCCAGAGATGCAGAGCGGTTTTATAAGGCGCTAGCCAAACGACTGGAGGAATTCAATCTACAGGTCGCCGAGGATAAAACACACATCCTACGCTTTAGTCGCTTTCAACTCAGCCCGAAGAACAAGTTCTTTTTTCTGAGTTTTGAATTCTATTGGGATTCAGACAGCAAAGGAAAGCCGCGCCTGTTCCGCCGAACGGGCAGAAAGAGACTGCAAACAGCGAAACGTAACCTAACCGAGTATATCAGGGAGAACCGGCACATGAAAACCTCATTATTGCTGGCCTCCTTAACAAGAAAGTTACGCGGGCATTACAACTACTTTGGGGTGATAGGCAACCTGGCTGGTCTTCACGCCGTCAAACAACATGTGATGGAGCTGCTGCATAAGTGGTTAAATCGACGCAGTGGACGGCGAAGCTTTACCTGGGAACGGCTTAAGTACTACCTTAATTTCAACCCTTTGCCAACACCTGTGTGCAGAGCAAAGGCAGCGACAACGAAGGTTTGGTGGTAGGCTCGATGAAGTCTTTGCTGACTGCGAAAGCGAGTACAACCGAGGAGCCCCGTGAGGGAAAACTTCATGCGGGGATCTGAGCGGGGGACGCTGAGTAATCAGCGTTCCTACCGTGACTGCGGCAGGCGGTCCCGAGTGTATTTGACATGCCATATATAATATATATACTTTTTTTGGTATGTGGACGATATATGAACATAGGCGAGTCGCCAAAAGCCTAAAGGGTGTCCCCATTGAGGTGCTTAAAAGGTACGAGAAATGGAAGGATATAGTGGTTATCTCGGGATCACAGGGGCTTAAGAAAATCAAAGGGTTAAATGACGAATCGCTTTCAGGAAAATGGAAAGGCTATCGATCCTCCAGGCTAAACATCCAGTATCGGGTTATCTATAAAGTAGAAGGTGACAAGGTTTTGGTTCAGGTTGAAGACGTTACGCCCCATGACTATCGGAGGAAGTAACATGAAAGATTATAAAAAAGCCAAAAGAAACATAGAGGTTACGGTTGGTGAATCCGTGAGGATTCTTCGTGAGCTTCAAGAGCTTAGCCAGAACGATCTGGCTGAGTTGACGGGCATCCCCCAATCCACAATTTCAGCTATTGAAAATAATAGGATCCAGCTGGGTGTTGAGCGCGCCAAAGTGTTGGCAAGAGCATTAAGTTGTCACCCTGCTGTTCTCGTGTTTCCTGGCTGGGATGTAGAGCAAGAATCAGCCGCATAATCGGATAGCCGGGAGTTTTTCTCTCCCGGCCTCCACAACACCCTGCATGGGGTGTAGATCAGCCACTGACAGTTTTTCGATGTTTTCCAGGAAAGGACGGGGGTCAGGCTTGCGTAATTGTGCTTCCAGAGACTTATAATACAAAAGCGCAAGCCTGACCCTGTTTTCTTAATACAAAAGCGCAAGCCTGACCCTGTTTTCTGTTTTCTCACTGTTTTCTCACTGTCAGTGGCTGATCTACACCCTGTGGTTCACTGTGGTTCAGACCTGACCCTGTGGTTCATTCTGTCCACTAGAAAGCAATGCAAGAATCTTGAACAGTGCTACCCCAAAATTAGCCAAGATGCTTTCCCATAAATATTCAAAACTCAGTGTTGATGAGGTAAAGAGCGACTT
>JALTPW010000938.1 GCA_026999335.1 Chromatiales bacterium | reverse complement strand
ATATACGCTCGCGTGTCCTGGATGTGGGCGGTGATTTTTTAGATTTCATAAAAGATAAACTGGAAATGGATAAAGCGGCAGAAAAAGTACTGAAGAAAAAATTGCCGGATTTATACCGCTACTACAATGAAGAGGCCATACGCAAGGAGTTACGTGGTCGCCTGGCAAAGGCCATTATCGATAATCGCGACAAGCGCCTGATGCTGGTGGCGCACTCTATGGGCTCCATTATCGCCTACGACGTGTTGCGTGAACTGGGCCGGGATAACCCCAACTTGTTGGTCGAGCATTTCGTGACTATTGGCTCACCGCTCGGTTTGCCACACGTCAAACACATGATTCTCAAGGAAAGCCCAATTATCCGTACACCCAGTATCGTAAAAAAATGGACCAATTTTGCCGATCGTCGCGACCCCGTTGCGCTGGATATCCACCTGCGTGACGATTACGAAGAAAACTATGCTGGCATAAAGGTCAAAGATGACCTGGTGATGAATGACTGGGGTGACATCAATCACAAGTCATACGGTTATTTGCGCACGCCGGAATTTTCGGATGTGTTGAAGACGTTTATTTGATTGCCGGAGGGGCGACTTCCCGCTGATGGCTGCGAGGGTGTTTATTTTCCATTAACTTGGTCAAAACCACCGTCTTTAGACGGTGACTTTGATTTTCATGTGTTGACGCATGCGCACTGATGACGGTGCGAGGTTGATGACGTTAGTCATCAGCACCGAATGCGCTAACCCACCTACTTTAGTCGGTGGTAGTTTAGTTGCCGAAGGACAGCGGAATCCGGGAGCTTCAATGCAATCGTTTGCCGGATTCCGTTGGGCTTCATGAAAGACGTTCACCCCAATCGACTACTCCGTCCGCAGGGCCTCCACCGGATCCATCGCTGCCGCCCGCCGTGCGGGCAGCACGCCAGCGGCGAAACCGATGAGGATCGCTACCATCTCTGCCGCCAGCACGTAGAGCCACGGCGTGTGCACCGGCAGGGCGGGCAGGGCGAGGGTCAGCAGTTGTGCGCCACCGACACCGAGGATCAGCCCGGCGATGCCGCCGATGGCGGCCAGCACCGCCGCCTCGCCGAGAAACAGTAACAGGATCTGCCCGCGTTCCGCGCCCAAAGCGCGCAGCAGACCGATCTCGCTGGTGCGCTCCTTTACTGCGATGGTCATGATAGTGAGAATGCCGATGCCGCCCACCAGCAGAGAAATACTGCCCAGGGCGCCGACGGCAAAGGTCAGCACGTTCAGCACGTTACCCAGTACGTCCATCATTTGCTGTTGGGTGGTGATGGTGAAGTCTTCGCGGCCGTGACGGCTGATGAGGATGCGCTTGATACTGGCGACCACTTCATCCACGTCCGCGCCTTCCTCGTAGAGCAGATCCACTTCCATCAGGCTAGTGCGGTTGAACATGTCCAGCGCGCGCGCGGCGGGAATGTAAACCGTGTCATCCAGATCCATGCCCAGCACCTGGCCCTTGCTCTCCATAACTCCGATGACCCGGTAGCGGTCGCCACCGATACGGATTTTTTTGCCCAGCGGGTTTTCCGTGCCGAACAGCTCTGTTTTCAGTTTGCTGCCCAGTACCGCAAAGGCACGTGGTGAGCGTGGGTCGTCGTGGGGCAGGAACTGGCCCAGTTGCACCTTCATGGAAAAGGCTTCGGGCATGTCCGCACCCATGCCATAGACGGTGGTGCGGCGGGTTTTTGCACCGGCCTTGACCTCGGCATTACCCTGGGTGGCGGCCACCACGGCGCGGGTATGCGGCACTCGCCGCAGGGCCTCGGCGTCGTCGATGCTCAGTGGTCGCACCGTACCCATGATGCCCAGCGAGGTACCGAAGGTGGTGGCCTTGCCCGGGTTGATGCCAATCAGGGTGGTGCCAAATTGGGTGAACTCGCTGAGCACAAACTTGTGGATGCCTTCGCCGATGGAGGTGAGCAAAACCACCGCGCCAATACCGACGCCGATGCCCAACACCGTGAGCAGGCTGCGCAGACGGTGGGCGACGATGGAGGAAAAAGAGAGGCGGGCGAGGTCACGGATGAGCATGTTTTACCTCTCCGCAATGGCATTGGAGCGGGCCATGCCCGCGATGAAGCAGCGCTCGGTGAGCAACGCAAAGGCGTAAAGGCACAGAAAGATTCCCCTGTTGTTTCTTCGCCATTCTTGCATCGCTGTGCTTTGGCGTTTGCCCTTTAGTACCGTGATCCATCGCGGGCATGGCCCGCTCCGCTGGGAATGGCAAGGCATCGTTGTCACCGCCTTGCCAGGGCCTGCACCGGATCCAGCTTCGCCGCGCGCCGTGCCGGCAGCAGTGAAAACAACAGGCCGGTACCCAACGCCACGCCGATGGCGGCGGCAAAGGCCCACAGGGGCGTGCCCATGGACAGGTCTGGGTAGAAATAGCCGATCAGCCCGTTGCCGGCCAGGCCGATCACCACGCCCAATCCCGCACCGAGCAGGGATAGCAGGGCCGCTTCGGCGAGAAACAGGTTGACGATTTGTTGTCCCGGGGCACCCAGAGCCTTGAGCAGACCGATCTCGGTGGTTCGCTGCGCCACCGCCACTAGCATTACGTTCATGATCAGGATGCCCGCCACGCCAAGACTGATGGCGGCAATACCCGCCACGGTCAGGGTCAGTGCCTGGAGGATGTTGTCGAAGGTGGCCAGTACCGCATCTTGGGTAATGACGGTGATGTCTTCTTCGCCCTGATGGCGCTCACGGATGGTGCGGGTGATGTGTTCGATGACACGGGGGATGGCCTCGCGCGAGCGCGCCTCCACCAGAATACGAAACAGTGACGAGGTATTGAACAGTCTTTGGATCGAGGCGACCGGCACAATGACCATGTCTTCCACGGCGACGCCGAGGGACTCGCCCGCCGATTCCAGGATGCCGATGACACGGAAGCGCCGGTCGCCGATGCGCACCCATTCGCCCAGCACCGGCTGGTTGCCGAACAGTTCCTTACGCACTTTTTGCCCCAACACACACACCGGGCTGGCACGATCCCACTCGGCCTTGGGCAGAAAGCGGCCCAGGCCCATTTCCCAGTGGCGTATTTCCAGCAGCTCCGCGGTGGAGCCCCAGATGGGGATGTCGCGTTCCAGCCCGCCGTAAGATACCGGTGCCGAGCCGATATTGAGCGGTGCGACACGCTGTATCAGTGACGAGCGCAGCAGTGCTTGGGCGTCGCCGAGAGTCAGTGCCCGCGGCGTATCGCCGATCAGCATCGATGGCTCGCTGCCGGCCGTTTCCGTGCGGCCCGGCAGGACGATTATCAGATTGGTACCCAATGAGGCGAACTCGCCCGACACATAGCGTCGCGCCGCCTCACCCAGCGAGGTGAGCACCAGCACCGAGGCCACGCCGATGGACATGGCCAGCAGCATCAAGGCCGTGCGGCTGCGTGCGCCGTTGAGCGAACCCAGTGCATAGCGGACGATATCGGTGGTTTTCACGGCTTGGCGGTATCGTTGACGATGGTGCCGTCCACCATGTGCAAACGCCGCTGTGCGCGTTCGCCCAGCGCCGGGTCGTGGGTGACGATGATGAGGGTGATGCCGCGCCGTTGCAGTGTTTCAAGGATATCCACCACGTCCTTGCCGGAGGCCCGGTCGAGGTTACCAGTGGGCTCGTCGGCCAACAGCAGCCCGGGTTGCATCACCGTGGCGCGGGCAATGGCGACGCGCTGGCGCTGGCCACCGGAGAGCTGATCCGGGCGATGGTCGGCGCGGTCGGTAATGCCCATGTCCTTCAGGGCCTGCTGTACACACAGCTGACGTTCGTCCACGGGCTGGCCCGCCAGCATCATGGGCAGCTCAATATTTTGCGCCGCCGTCAGGCGTGGTACCAAGTGGAAGAACTGGAACACGAAGCCGATGCGCTCGCGACGCAGGCGGGCCTGCTGTTTGTCACTGAGGGTGGTGACGTCCTGCCCGTCGAGCCGATAGCGGCCGGCATCGGGGCGGTCGAGCAGGCCGAGCAGATTGAGCAGGGTGGACTTGCCGGAACCGGACGGCCCCATGATGGACAGGTATTCACCGGCGTTAATGTGCAGGTTGATATCACGCAGGGCGTGCACCTTCTGGTCGCCCACCAGGAAGATGCGTTGGATATTTTCCAGGGTGATCATCCGGCCTGCCCGGCGGTATTTTCCGGTGTCGCCAGTGCACCGGGCTCCACGCCCTTGCGATCCACCGACAGTACTACCTGCTCACCTTCCTCCAGGCCTGCGGTGACCTCCGTCAATTTCCAGTTGGACAGGCCGGTCTCCACCGGGCGTGATTGCAGGGTTTCGCTGTCCGGGTCGTAGACCAGCACTCGCTGACTTTCCAGCAGGGCCTCGGTGGGGATGTACAGGACGTTCTCGCGCGTTTGCAGGATGATTTCCACGTCGGCGCTGTAGCCGGGTAGTAGTCGCGTGGTGTCGGCGGAGTTGATGAAATCGGCCTCGATGTCCACGGTGCGTGCCTGTTTTTCGATCTCCAGCACATAGGGGGCGATACGTCGCACACGGCCGTCGAAGGTCTCGTCGGGGAAGGCATCGAGGCTGATGCGCGCACTCAGGCCCGGTTTCACGGCGGGGGCGTCGACTTCGTCGATGGGAGCGGAAATGGTCAGACAGGTGGTGTCGATGAGATCCACCACCGGCAGGGTGGCGATGCCCGGTGGTGAAGGGGTGACGTATTCGCCCAATTCGCCGTTGACCTCGGCGATGGTGCCGTCGAAGGGGGCGTGCATCAGGGTGCGTTCGAGGTTTTCGCCGGCGACTTTAATGCGTGCCTCGGCGACCAGATTGGCCGTCTTCGCCGCCTGACAGGCGGCCGCCTTGGCCTTGGCCTCGCCCACGGCGCGCTCGGTGGTTTCTTCGGAGGCGATGTTTTGCTTACGCAGGCGCACCATGCGGTCGGCCTCGCGCTTGGCCACGTCGGCCACCACGCAGGCCTCGGTGGCACGGGCGCGGTTGGCCTCGGCCTCGCGCCTGGCCAGTTCCACCTGGGCGACCAGGTCGTGATTCCACAGCCCCAGCAGCAGGTCGCCCTTTTTCACCGTCGCGCCGTCCTTGGCCGGTAGATGGGTGATCAGGCCGCCGATGGCCGGCGTGATACGTGAACGGCGACAGGCCTTGACGGTGCCGGCGCGGGTATTGGCGACGCTGGACTGCACGTCGCCACGTTCCACCGTTTGCAGGCGCACCACCACCGGTTTCGGCTGTGACCAGTACCAGCCCAGCCCGGCGCCGATGGCGAGCAGGAGCGCGATGATAATGAGACGCCGTAGGTGATGGGTCATACGATTGCTCCTTGAGACAAGGGCTTGAATCCCTTTGTAAGCCTGAGGGAAAGGGATTGCAAGCATGTAGGGGCCAGTGCCTGGAAATCTTACCGCCGGCGTGGCGGTTTTTACGTGACATGGCTCCCTGTGGTAAGTTTAGTTCGTCTATAAAAGGATCAAAGGGTTACGGGGGCGGGAGATGGATTGGATTTTACGAACAGTGGTACCTGTGTGGTTTTTTATTATGTTGGCCATGCTGCTCACCGCCTGTGCCGAGGAGACCGCCACACCGGTCGATGTCGACGATGGCAAGGTCTCCATCGAATCCTACCCGGGTGATGATCGGCGCACCTCGCCCGAGGCGTTGGTGGCCGCTGCCGCCATCGATCCGGCGCCAGTGCATCAGGCCTTTGCCTTCGACGACTTCCGTACACGTGCGGGTAGCGGTAACACCCTCACTGCCCCCTTTGATATGCAGCAGCTCCTGGCCGGCCTTGCCATTGGCGCCACTGGCGAGACCCTGCAGGCCATCGCCACGGCCGGTGGCTGGTCGTCATTGGGGGATTCGGCCAGGGCCGAGACCCTGGCCGGCCTCAGCCTGTGGGAACAGCGGATCGACGCGCTCGACAGCGTCGAACGCCAGCGTTGGCTGTGGGGACAGAAAGACTACCGCTTCCGCCATGACTATCTCCAGGCCCAGGCCGAGCTGTTCGGCCCCGAGGCGGCCGGGCTGGATTTTCGTGGTGATTTCATTTCGGCACGTAGCACCGTCGAGGGTGCGCTGGATGACCGCCTAACCCTGGGGGACATCGGTAATCGTAGCCGCCTGATCCTCGCCCAGACCTCCCGGCTGCAAGCCGCCTGGCCGGACGACTTGACGCGCGAACTGTTTGAAGGCCGCTTTGGCGAGCACGAGGAACAACGCCGGGTGGACATGCTGCGTATCAGCGGCGAGCTGTCGGTGGCCGAGGGCGAGGATTACCGGGCGGTGGCCGTGCCGCTCGCCGGGGACGGCCTATCGCTGCTGGTGATCAGCCCGGCGGCCGGCGCCTTCGACACGGTTCGCGGCCGCCTGGATACCGGCTTCTGGCGCCAGTTCAGCGAGGGCTTGACGCCGATGCAGGCCAGCCTCAACCTGCCGGTGTTTTCCCTGCAACGGACATTGATTGACGATGATCTGCCCGATCTGGGTGTCGCCCAGAGCGAGGAACAAGCCGATTTCACGCCGGTCAATGGTGCTGGATTTCTCTACCTGGAACCCCTACACCAATCCATCGAGCTACAGGTCGGTGATGCGGGTTTGAGTGCCGCCACAACGACGGCGACGGTGCATACTGCGACTTGGGATGAGCCGTGGGATCTCATCCCGAGTGGGGATGAAGATTTCAATGCTGGCGTTATCGCTTCGGAAGACTGGTCTTTTACACCTTGTTTTTATCCCCCTGATCAGTCCCCCTTTCTCTTTGCCGTATACGCCCGTGACACCGCAACGCTGCTCCACATCGGACAGGTGAAAACCCTAGAGGGATCGCTGGTGGTGGCTGACTGGACTGTGGATGCTTGGGAATCCTGCGGCGACAGTCCCCCGGTGGATGTTTACCGTTACAAGGGTTCACTGCAGTGTGTCGTTGATAGCGGAACCCCTGTTGAGGAGATGGAGAAAATCCTCACGGATGCGGGTATCGACGTAGCCAAGTACTGGGAAGACACCGACGGCAAGGACTATCTCCAGGTCTGTGGTGGCGCGGATGGCGTGATCAATATCTTCACCATCCACGAGAGCCAACTGGCGGCGGCCGAGGCGCTGGGTTTCATGACTTTGTCTT
>JALTPW010000937.1 GCA_026999335.1 Chromatiales bacterium | reverse complement strand
TGGCCCTGTACGCCCGTCAGGCACTGCTGGTAGCCTATATTCTGCTAGGCGTACTACTCGGGCCATCCGTAAGTGGGCTGGTCGATGACCCACTGCTGATCAAGGACATCGGCAGCGTAGGCATCATGTTCCTGCTCTTTCTGCTCGGGCTGAACATGCCGCCGGCCAAACTGCTACCCCTGCTGAAAGAAGCCACCTGGGTGACCGGCAGCAGTTCACTGGCATTCGCCCTATCCGGCTTCGTGCTGGCCTGGTTGCTGGGGTTCACCCTGCTGGAGAGCCTACTGATCGGCGTCGCCGTGACCTTTTCCAGCACTATCATCGGTCTCAAGCTGCTACCGGACACGGTACTGCACCACCGCCGCACGGGTGAAATCATCATCAGCATCCTGCTGGTGCAGGATGTCATTGCCATCATCGTGCTACTGCTGTTGCAGGCCACTGATAGCGGCAGCCTGCCCTACGGAAATCTGCTGCTGCTCGCCGCCAGTCTGCCGGCCATCTTCGGCCTGTCCTATGCGCTGGCGCGTTTCGTACTGATGCCGCTCATCGCCCGCTTCGACCAGATTCAGGAATACATCTTTTTGATGGCCATCGGCTGGTGTCTGGGGATTTCACAGCTGGCTGTCAGTCTCGGACTGTCGCACGAAATCGGTGCCTTTATTGCCGGTGTGGCACTAGCCACACATCCGATTTCACTGTTTATCAGCGAACGCCTAAGACCCCTGCGCGACTTCTTTCTGATCCTGTTCTTCTTTTCCATCGGTGCTGGCTTCGATATTGGCATGCTGGAAGAGATCATCGTTCCCGCCCTACTCTTGTCGGCACTGATCCTGCTCGGCAAACCGCTGCTGTTTCGCTTTCTGCTGCGACGCAGCGGGGAAAGCTCCGGACGGGCTTCGGAGGTCGGCGTACGACTGGGGCAGATCAGCGAATTCTCGCTGTTGATTGCGGTACTGGCATTGCAGCAGGCGGTGATTGGCGAGCAGGCGTCCTACCTGATCCAGCTCAGCACCCTGATCACCTTCATGGTGTCGTCGTATGTGATCGTGCGGCGCTATCCGACACCGATCGCCGTCTCGGATCAGCTGCGGCGAAATTAACAACACCACACATGTCTTCACTGAAGTTTCACATTTTTTAGAAAATACCCGGACAGGCAGAACCCTTTCGTTCTACTCTGTTATTTTGGGCGGGTAATCCCCCTCGTGCGCACGATGTTTTCCGTTCATTCCACCCCGGGATCCGGGTGCAGAGAGGGACTGAATTCAGCGTCTTCTCTGTGCCCCGCTGAAAGGGAGGCCCGTCAGCCATTATTCACCACAGGGACGTGGCGTGCGCAGAGGCATTGGATATCCCCGTTGTGCGCACGGCGCACACTACACCAGCCTGTAGCGTGCGCTGTGCGCACGATATTTTCCGTTTATTCCACCGCGGGATCCGGGTGCAGAGAGAGACTGAATTCAGCGCGTTCTCTGTGCCCCGCTGAAAGGGAGGCTCGTCAGCAATTATTCACCACAGGGGCGTGGCGTGCGCAGAGGCATTGGATATCCGTGTTGTGCGCACGGCGCACACTACTCGTAGCGGGCGCCCCCATACCCTGAATTTTGGTGCGAGAATATTGACTCAGTAAACTAAATGTAACGAAACAGAATTAATTAGGGTTTACGCCAGTTTGCGCAACATTCCAAAAAACGTGAAACTTCAGTGTTATAAAAAAACATTCGGACTGATTACGACGTCAACAAATCCCGTAGTGTCTGCCCGCCCAGTCTCTGCGCCAGACTCTCGTCGAGCGAGCGCATCACGGCCTGCGTCTGTGGCGCTATACCCGGCACGACAATACCCCCGGACACGGCATCGACGATATCCTTCAGTGTCATGGCGCCAAGGTCTCGAGCCGGCACCAGATGTGGCGGATCTTCATCACTGCCCAGCAACAGCCCGTGCCGTATCAACTGATCGACGATGTCCGCCATCTGCTCCGGCGGCAGTTGCAGCGCCGTGGCGATGCCCTGCTGTGTGCACAACGGCGTCTCCCCCAAATGCGCCAGACCCACGCGGCGCATGATCTCCACCGCCAGAGCCTCGCGCGAGCGCGGCCCCAGCACCCGGCTGGCCGGGTGCACAGCGGCCGGATTCTGATAATAGAAGGCGATGGAGGCCCCCAGCAGCAACACCTGCCAGCTGATATACAGCCAGATCAGAAACAGGATGACGATGGCGAAGCTGGAATAGATAGCCGTGTATTGGGTGGAACTGATGACAAAAGCGGTAAAACCCCAACTGGCGACCTGCCACAGCAGACCCGCCA
>JALTPW010000936.1 GCA_026999335.1 Chromatiales bacterium | reverse complement strand
TGCAAATGATTCGGATGTGTTTGCAGCGCTTGCCCGCAAAGAAAAAACGACCACAGTCGTGACACTATTCCTTCCAGAGCGCTTCTTTCCAAAATGCCAGCCCCTACTAAATACCAGTCCCTACTCCTTACTAAATAAGAGTATTAACACAACTACGGGAAGCTATGCAGCAAATCCACACACAAAATGATTTTTTACACCCATAGAAACGTCCTCCACATTTGTTTTGCAGTATGCGGAGGATATACAGAAAAAACAGTAAAAACATGAGAAAACAGCCTTTTCCCGCATTGACTTACGCATATTGAAAAGGGTAGCTTTACAGCGATAACAGTCAGCAGCATGTATTGGCAACGCTGGTTTATCCGTATGACGAGGGGAGACGGTCGATTATGAGGATTGTCCTGATTGGTGCTCCAGGATCTGGCAAGGGCACCCAGGCTAAGAAACTGGTCAGTCGTTACGGGGTACCACAGATTTCCACCGGCGACCTGCTGCGCGCCGCCGTCGCCGCAGAAACACCACTCGGCCTGCAAGCCAAGGCCACCATGGATGCGGGGCAACTGGTCTCGGATCAGATCGTACTCGACATGATCGAAGAACGCATGACCGAGCCCGACACAGAAAAAGGCTTCATCCTCGACGGCTTCCCACGCAACATCCCTCAAGCCCGGGCGCTCGACGCCATGCTGAATAAACTGGGACGCACGCTGGAAACTGTCATCCTCATCGACGTGGACTTCGACCTGCTGATTCAACGCATCGCCGGTCGCCGCACCTGCAGTAGTTGCGGACAGATGTACAACATCTACACCTCCCCGCCGAAAATGGATGGCCTGTGTGATGTCTGTGGCGGCAAACTGCACCACAGAGCCGATGACAATGAAGACACCATCACCAACCGCCTGCGCGTTTACGAGGCACAGACCACACCACTGATCAATTATTACAAGGCTCAGGGCAAGCAATATATCGTCGATGGCGCGGGTGGCCTCGATGAAATCTTTCAGCGCCTGTGCAATATCATCGATGACTTACCCGCCCGAGAAAGTCTGGAATCTGTCAGAAAGGCCGCCAGATTTGCACAAACCATTCAAGAGATGGTGGAAAAGGCCGAAGCCAAACCCACGCCCGATACACACACAACTCCAGTCGCCAAAAAGGAAACCAGGATCATGACGGCAAAAAAGAGAAAAGCAACAGGCAAGAAGGCGATGAGCAAGAAATCAGTTGCAAAGAAAAAGATCACCAAGAAAAAGGCCGCCGCCAAGAAGAAGGTGACCAAGAAAAAAATCGTGAAAAAGAAGGTTGCGGTCAAAAAACCCGTCGCCAAAAAGAAAAAAACCGTCAAGAAAAAGGTCACTGTAAAGAAACCGGTGAAAAAGAAGGTCGCGACTAAGAAAAAAACGGCACAGAAGAAGGTGGGCAAGAAGAAAGTCGCCACCAAGAAGGCATCAGCGAAAAAGAAATCTATGAAGAAAAATGCCGCCGGAAAGGCGCCAGCAAAAAAGAAGAAGGCCCCGATCAAGAAGAAAGGAGCAAAGAAGAAGGCTGCGACCAAAAAGAAGCGCTGACATCACGAACCACCCCCGGCTTGTTTCCTGCCGGGGCCGGCCTTACAATCGGGCGCACAGGGTAACCTGTGCGCCCGGGCTGTTTCCGGGCCACCGCCCCCCCAGTTTGCGAATGCAGGAGCAACAGTAGTGCCTAATCTCGATTCCGGCCACGGCCACTTTTCCGGGGTACGCATGCGCCGTATGCGGCGCGATGACTTCAGCCGCCGGCTGATGCGCGAGTCCGCCCTCAGTGTCGACGACCTTATCTATCCCCTGTTTATCCTTGAAGGTGAAGGCCGGCGTGAAGTCGTACCCTCCATGCCCGGCGTGGAGCGGGTCAGTATCGACCTGCTGCTGAAAGAAGCCGGTGAATTGGTGCAGCTGGGCGTGCCCGCCGTGGCGCTGTTTCCGGTCACCCCGGAATCGGTGAAAACCGAGGACGCCCGCGAGGCCTTTAACCCCGACGGCCTGGCACAGCGTGCGGTGCGTGCCCTCAAGGCCACCCACCCAGCGCTCGGCGTCATCACCGACGTCGCCCTCGATCCCTTTACCACCCACGGTCAGGATGGCCTGCTCGACGAAGCCGGCTACGTCATGAACGATGAAACCGTGGCGGTACTGGTCAAACAGGCCCTCGCCCACGCCGAAGCCGGCGCCGACGTGGTGGCCCCCTCGGATATGATGGACGGCCGCATCGGCGCCATCCGCGAGGCACTGGAAGCCGCCGGGTATATTCACACCCGCATTCTCGCCTACTC
>JALTPW010000935.1 GCA_026999335.1 Chromatiales bacterium | reverse complement strand
GCATCCTACAAAGACGACCGGAACAACTTGCTTTCACACGCACCTTCAACAACCCATACAGTAAGCGGCACGGATAAACCTGACCGCCTACCGAGACATGGAAATATAACCCGGCGATAGCTTCTCAATCCCTGCTTTGCAGCAACAACGCCGCAATCCGCTCCAGCAGTGCACGCGATGGCACTGGCTTGAGCATGTAACCCTGAATACCGATTTCCCACGCACGTGCCTCATCAACATCCTCGCTGTAACCGGTGCAGAGAATCACTGGCAAATCCGGCGACAGAGCCAGCAGTCGACGCGCCAGCTCCACACCTGTCAGGTTCGGCATGGTCTGATCCGTGATCACCAGATCGAAGCATCCAGACTGCTGCTGGAATATCTCTAGCGCCTCCGCGCCATCTCCCGCCAGCACTGCCTCATAACCGGCAACACTCAGCAACGCCTTGAGAAAACCAGCCACCGAGGGTTCGTCATCGACGACCAAAATACGGGCGGGGCTGACGCCCCCCTTGACACCCACGTCAATAAAGGCGGTAGGAGCCGGCTCCTTGACAGCCTCGGCGGAAGGCGGCAGCAAAAGCCGGAACGTCGTTCCCTCGCCCGGCACGGATTCCACCAGAATATGCCCACCCATCTCATGCACGATACCATGCACTACGGAGAGCCCCATGCCGGTTCCCTTGCCAATATCCTTGGTGGTAAAAAAAGGATCAAAAATCCGCTCCAGCAATTCCTGATCGATACCGCCACCACTATCCCTCACAGACAACTCGATATAGTTACCCGACAAAACAGTCTTTCGGCAGGACTGGCACTCCAGTCTGAAATCATCTTCACTGGAAGAAATCCGCTGCACAGCGATACTCAGTTTACCCTTGTTACACATGGCATCACGGGCATTGATACTCAGATTCATAATCAGCTGCTGCAATTGTACCGGATCGATGTTGACGGCCAGAAATTCATCATCCAGAACGATATCCAGCTCAATGCTTGCCGGCAGGGTAAAACGCAGCATCTTGACGGTTTCGTTGATAATCGGTTTCAATTCGCTGCGCTCGGCCTCGCCCTTGCGGATACGGCTGAAAGACAACATCTGCCCGACTAGGTCTCTTGCCCGCTCTCCAGCACGAATAACCTCATCCAGATACTCATCCAGCTCACGTTCCGGCAGATCATTCGGCCGATCCAATGCCAGCCCTGCATAACCCAGGATAGAGGACAACATATTATTGAAATCGTGTGCAATACCACCGCTGAGTTGTCCAACCGCCTCCATTTTTCTGGCCTGCAACAACTGGCTCTGCAAGTGTTCGTGCTCTTCACGGGTTCGCAGGGCATCGATGCCAAAGGCAAGATCATCAGACAAATCCGTCAGCAACGTGACCTCATGACCACCAAAAGCCGTCACAACCGAAGAGGTAATCGTCAGAATACCTTTTACTTCTTGAGCGATGACCAGCGGCAGCATCAACAGCGTAAATACAGGTATATCCTCACCCACGAGCAGATTTCGCTGAACACTCAGCCCTCCGCCATCAAGTACTGCAGCAATCGCCTGCTCATCAAGCTGCTGTTGGATTCGGGCCATATTGTCGCCACCATCATCCGCTCCTTGCAGACAGGACTGGGCAACCCGCCGTAGCTTGGCGGTCTGGCCGGGCTCGGCATAATCAACCCAGGCGGCACAATAGCCGGATATCTCCACGATAATACGACAGACCTCGGCAACAAAATCCATTTCATCCGTTTCCCGCACCAGTGCCTGGTTACAGGCACTCAGGGCGCGCAAGGCCCGGTTACTGCGCAGTAGCAATTCTTCTGCTTTACGCCGGGTAGTGATATCCGTCGCCGTACCCGCAAAACGAACCACGTCACCCTTCTTGTCCCTGACCGGATAGGCGCGGGATTTTATCCAGCGTATATGGCCACTGGGGCGAATAATCCGGTACTCCGGAAACTCCACCGTATTACCCGCATTGCTGTCGGTTTGCTGAATACTGGTTTCAATCATCGGCAGATCATGTGCATGGATGGCATCCAGCCAGGGGCGAGGCAACTCCGCTTCGCTATCATCCTCGGCCTGCCAGCCCCAAATATCATAAAATGCCGGGCTCACATAAAAACTGTGCGTCCAGTCCGGTGAGGCCAACCAGAAAACTTCGTCGACATTTTCTGCGAGTTCACTAAAACGCTGCTCACTGATACGCAGTGCCTCTTCGGCCTTATGGCGCGCCACACGCTGCTCAGTTTCCTGCAATTCACGTTTCACGACCGGGATGAGACGTTGAAGATTGTCCTTCATGACACAGTCACG
>JALTPW010000934.1 GCA_026999335.1 Chromatiales bacterium | reverse complement strand
AGCTGCATCGGATAAGGCAACTGTTGGCTCTTTCCCGCAGGTGTATCGTCCCGCTTGTCAATTGATCCGACAGGAAGGCTGATACCAATAGTCAGCAGGGTTTTTCGATTTCCCTGTTCATGCAATGTATAGATCCCAGATAATTTTACATCACCAACGCCTTCTGATTCAGTAGTAAACTGTGAGCCCATGCGGTTGATGTGATCCATGGAGATCATCTTATAGGGTATCATCCCCATGATCATGACCTTGTCGGTTACTCCGTACATTACGCCAAACATGTGCATTTTCATGGTCATTTCTGTCGGCGATACCACAAAGTCATTCAGTACTTGTGCAACGCCAACATCATTGACGCCATCACGATTACCTTCCATATGCATGGTGCTGTAAGCATAGGAGAGCATCCACCCACCCTGTTCATGAGAATGATCATCCATCACACCAATTGGACTGTATAACTGGCTCGTATGATTATGATGTTTGTGGTGGGAGTTACTCTGCGCTAATGCAGGCGATACAACAAACGTCATGTAAAATGCCAGTAATGCGGGTATTGTTTTTCTCATTTTTTCTGCCTGTTAGTATCATAAGGGGAGTATAAGGCGTAATGATCGAAGAAAGCCATGTGTCGACAAAGAACAAGCAGCCCGGATGACGATTGCAGAAACCGGGCTGCTTGCTGACAAGTCACACCTCATCACACCTCATTTGTGAGATGATTTTGCTTTCTTTTTCTTTCTTCTCTGTACCTTGATTTCGTCGCCTTTAAAGTCTTCATTGTCAAATAGACCATAACCTTTTTTCATCGTGTCGCTCATGTAGAAATCGCTTTGGAATTCCTTGTCTTTCCACACGTACCAGTCATCTTTTTCCACACCTTCATATTCAATGATCAGTGCCGCGCCACCCGGTGCTTTACCCTTGTTGCTGATATGCTGTTCGATATGGTCATGGTTGATCCAGATTCCCGGGTTGTCCATGCGAACGATTACGTCCAGACGCCCACCGCTGGGGATATCGACCACATCGGCCCAATAGGGTGAATCCAGTGGCAGGCCATCCTGGTGGGTGACGAACATATCGTGACCATGGGTATGAAATGCCACCGGGAGGGTTGCGCCATAGAGCCTTAAGCGAACCACATCACCTTCTTTGACACGCAGAGGTTGCGTGAGTGGGAAGGATTTTCCGTTGATCGAGAAATAATCCAGAACTTCCCCTGGTTCACCGCCCTTTCCATAGGTCATGGCGACCTCGGAATTCCATCCTGAGAACATCAATATGGCCTCTTTGGTCACCTCTTTCTCAATAGGCAGCGGATCTTTCGGATCGACAATGAGAGGTCCCCACATGCCTCGTAGCCCAACATGCTCAGGTACATTAACATGACAGTGATACCATAGACTGCCCACGCGGTCGGCCTTGAAGCGGTAAACATAACTTTCACCCGGCTCAACGGACAGCTGCGTAACGCCTGGCACACCATCACTGCGCCAGGTGCCTTTTTGATGGATACCATGCCAGTGCACGGTATGGTTGAGTGTGGTGTTGTTGATCAAGGTGATTTCCACGTCATCACCTTCTTTCACGCGCAGTAACGGGCCAGGAACCTGGCCATTATAGGCCCATACCTTTGCTTTAAAACCCGGTGCAATTTTCAGCTCCACCTCTTCGATGGTCATGTCAAATTTACGCAGTTCTGCCTGGGCAGAGCCCATGCCCAGTGTCGTAAAAAACAACAGCAGACCCAGATAGCTGAAAACCTTTGTATATCGTATATTCATCATTTAGCTCCTGTATTGGAAAGAACACGCAGATAGATCACCAGGTCACGAATCTCATCGTCACTCAGGTTGGCATCCCAGTTGGGCATCAGCACTGATTTGTCGACGGCCTTGCCACCCTGTTTTATGGCCTTGAAGAGATCCGCATCGCTACGCGCTTTCATCTCCGCAGTTTCCGTATGATCCTTGGGTGCGACTTCCATATCCGGGGCATTCACGCCAAAACCATCGCCTTCCAGGCCATGACATTGCGCACAATAACCTTGGTACAGACTCCGGCCATTCTCTGCGTCAGAGGCCAGTAATGCGGGGCTGCCAGTAGTTGCTGCCAGTAAGGTCAGTACTAGTATTGAAATTTTCATAGTTACTTTTCCTCCAGCAGTTTTAAGTAATCCACTAGCTTGTAAAGGGTGCGCTCTCAAAATGATGTACAAATTTAGCTCCAAATGCCCTATCATAGTAAAAACCAAAGGGGCGCACCATGTCAGCAGTTATCAAATCTACATCTCAAGATTCCGTGACAATTGAAGTCACC
>JALTPW010000933.1 GCA_026999335.1 Chromatiales bacterium | reverse complement strand
CCCTGACACTGCAGGTACTCAACCCGGGCCAGCCCGTCGCGCTGCGGGTGCTGAATGTCTCCCTCGTCTCGCAACAGGCCGTGCGTGATGCCCTGCCCCGCCAATTACCGCTGTCATCACTGCTGGCCCACCTGCACAGCATCACTGACGCCGCTCAGTCACACAGCAACAAATTGCCCGCAGAGATATTGCAACAAGTGCAGCAGATTCTTGACCGGTTACTCCGGCACGATGGCGTGGGCCGGGCGGAAGGCTTACAACAGGCGCTGGCCAATTCCGGTATTTTTTTCGAGGCACGGCTGGCCGAAGCCCTGCGTTCAAACCTGTCCTTCGCACAGACCGCACAACAGCTGGGCGGCGACCTCAAGGGTGGACTGTTGGGCCTACTGTCGCTGCTGCTGGGACTGCGCATAGCCACCGGCGCCCCATCAACCCACGGCGCCCCAAAACACCCTGCCGAGGTGCCGCCGCCCCTGCCCAACAGCCAGCCCTTCGCCCAGCCGCGCATGCCGGCCAACGCCACATCGTTACTCAATCTGGGTCTGCCGCAACAGCTACAGGAACTGCTGCGCCAGGTGGACGGCGGTCTAGCCCGTATCCAGCTCAGCCAACTGGCCACCAACGCCGAAGACGACGGCCGGCGCAGCTGGCTGCTCGACCTGCCCCTGCGCCACGGCGATCAGTTCGACCTGTTGCAGATCCGTATCGACGAGGAGCGCAGAGGCAAAGGCAGGGGATCGGACAGTCTGTGGAGTGTCACCCTCGCCGTCGAGCTGGAGGACCTCGGCGAAATACACATCCGGGTAACGCTCAGCGGCGGCGTGATCAGCGCCACCTTCTGGGCCGCAAACGACCACACCGCCGAGCTGTTCACACAACACCTGGGCGAACTGCAACAGCGCCTGCAGGCCGCCGGGCTGCGCGTCGGCAACCTCAGCGCCCGCCACGGCAGCCCGCAGACCATGGACGAAAGACCCAGCCTGCCCTATGTGTTGCTGGACGAGGAAGCATGAGCAAACAACCCACCACCGCCGTGGCCCTACACTATGACGGTGACAAAGCACCGACGATCACCGCCAAGGGCAGTGGTGAAGTTGCCGAGCAGATCATCGCGCTGGCCAGGGAACACGGTATTCCGCTACAGGAAAATGCCGCCCTCAGCGAGCTGCTGTCGCGGCTGGATCTGGGCACCGAGATTCCCCCAGAACTGTATCTGGCGGTGGCGGAGGTGATTGCCTTCGCCTATCTGTTAAGTGGAAAACGACCTGTGGAAAACGAGTAGGAGCGGGCCATGCCCGCGATAGTTTATGGCACACAAGCAGAGATATCCGCCACTGTAGGAGCGCCTTCAGGCGCTCCTGCAAAAAGTCAGGATAGCTGTTGCGAGCCGCTCAGCTCACCTTTTCCAGCTTCTGCGCCAGCACCAGCAATTCGGCTTCACCACGAGCCAGGCCGCAATCTTCCATCACCTCTTCCAGTTCGACACCCTTGCCCATCAGGCGGGCGGCATGACGGTAGTTGTCGCCGGAGGGCTCGTGTAATTCCAGCTCATCCTGACGGCGGCCGAGCATTTGCAGGCGCTGTTCCTGCTGCGCCAGGTGTTCACCCAGCTTGACCGCACCGGAACACATGACGGCCACATCGGCCTGCAGGATTTTGAGACTGTCCTGCTGTTTTTCCAGCCGGGCGCGCAAGCGGCCATTGGCCGAATAAGCGAACAACAGCGCGCCCAGGGCCGTCACCAGCCCGGCAATGGCAAACACATCAAACGACACGCTCAACATACTCAGGTCTCCCGCACCCATGACTCAAAAGCACGATCCAAAAGCGGATCAGAGCATCATCTCAGCCCATTCTTCATCGGTGAGCAGCCGGTTGAGATCCACCAGAATCAATAGCTCATTGTCGTGACTGGCCACGCCCTGGATAAACTTAGCGCTTTCTTCAGTGCCAACATTCGGTGCCGCCTCCATCTCGGAAACACGCAGATCCACCACCTCGGCGACACTGTCGACGAGGATGCCCACCACCTGGTCATCGGACTCGATAATGACGATGCGTGTGGAGTCATCCATCTCTTTCGGTATCAAGCCGAAGCGCTTGCGGGTGTCAATCACGGTCACCACATTGCCGCGCAGATTGATAATACCCAGCACATAGTCCGGGGCACCCGGCACCGGGGCGATCTCCGATACGCGCAGCACTTCCTGCACCTGCATGACGTTGATGCCGTACTTTTCATTCTCCAGCCGGAAGGTGACCCAACGCAGTTCCTGCTCGACCCCGGCGCTATTGGCACTACTCACTGATGTGTTCATTAACC
>JALTPW010000932.1:2036-2325 GCA_026999335.1 Chromatiales bacterium | reverse complement strand
GCTTCACACCATGGTAAGACCCAGTGAAGCCGCTGGTACCCGTTGGGATGAAATCGACCTGAAAACGGCTATCTGGCGTATTCCCGCAGAGCGCATGAAGCGAAAAAAGGAACATATTGTTCCACTGTCCAGCCAATGTTTGGCGCTGCTAGAACTCATGGCGCCAATCAGTGGGCGAAGCCAGTTTTTGTTTCCCTCAGATCGTGACCAAAAAAAACACGCCAACCCACAAACGGCTAACACCGCCCTAAAACGCATGGGATTTTCCAAAAAGCTGGTAGCCCACGGC
>JALTPW010000932.1:0-2026 GCA_026999335.1 Chromatiales bacterium | reverse complement strand
GTACCATATTAAATGAAGAGGGGTTTGATGCAGATGTGATTGAAGCCGCCCTTGCTCATATCGGCAATAATGAGGTTCGCAATGCCTACAACCGCGCCAACTACCTCGAACGTAGAACGCCAGTAATGAACTGGTGGAGTGACCACATTGAACAGGCCGCCACGGGCAACATGAGCCTAACCGGTAACAAGGGGCTAAAAATCGTTGGCATGAAATAGCCTCCTACCCCACAGCCTGATTTTTCATTTCACGGGCAAGCGCTTTAGCCAGTTCAGCAGTATCTACATTCTGCATAGCCTCATCACGGGGAAGCCCTAGTGTAGTGTCCTAATCTGATCCTATATTATCAAGAGTTGATCGCGCACGATTCACTTTTTCCAATATTTCTTCAGCGGACTTTGTCCAGACAAATGGTTTCGGGTTTTTGTTGTTCGTATCGATATACTCAATAATCTTTTTTTCCAGCTCATCTACCGAAGTAAAAATACCTCTTTTAAGTTGCTTCTGTGTTAGTACACCAAAAAAACGTTCGACCAGATTTAGCCATGATGAACTGGTTGGTATAAAATGTAGAAACACACGTTTGTTTCGTTTCAACCAGTTCCGTACTTTTTTATGCTTATGCGTAGAATAGTTGTCAACTATAATGTGTAAGTCTTTATCTTTGTCAGTTTGACCTTCAACCTTCTTTAGAAATTTAATAAACTCTTTGTGTGTATGCTTTTGATAACACTCACCGGTCACGCTCCCTGTGGCAACATCAAGCGCTGCAAAAAGTGTACTCGTGCCATTTCTTTTATAATCATGCGTCATTGTTCCGCAACGCCCTTTCTTTAAGGGAAGACCCGGCTGCGTGCGATCTAACGCCTGAATTGATGTCTTCTCATCAACACAAAAGACAATGGCATTATCAGGCGGGTTTAAATACAGGCCAACAACATCACATAATTTCTCCTCAAAATGAGGGTCATTGCTGACTTTAAATGTTTTCTCCAAGTGGGGCTTTAAACCTACCGATTGCCAGACTCGACTAACAAAGCTATGCGTTGTTTTTAGTTCTTTAGCCAGTGTTCGTGTTGACCAATGCGTTGCATTGCCTGGCTTGCTCTGAGTTGTCTTCTCTATAATCCTTTTGCGAAGCCTGGCCTGCTTTAATGTGTCTTTGCCTCCATGGTTTGCCCCCCTGGGCTTATCTTTCATGATCGACTTGATGCCACCTTCGGCAAATCTATTTCTCCATAAGCCTACTTTGTTGGGCGGGATATTGAGCCTTTGCGCTATATCTTTATTCTCTAAACCCTCTGCCGATAACAGGACTATTTTGGAGCGCTCGACCAGTCTAATGGAGACTGCTCTGCTGTTTGTGTTTTTCTCCAGTATTTGTTTGTCTGAGTCTGATAATGTGATTTCTGTTGCTACTCGCATAACGCAATGACTCCGTCACTCAGGAATAGCAGCATTATACCAAAGAAAAGCCTATAATATAGGAACAATTCAGGACACTACACTAGTTTCTGGATGATCTCGGCTTGCCGCATTGGCTGCACCTCCCCATAACTGTAAAACGTCGTCAGCACGCCTTCATGGCCCAGATTTTGGCTCCACGCCTTAAACTCTTCAGGTGATTGGCAAAGGCTTTCACCCAATGCCGCCAAGGTATTACGAAAACTATGGGGGTTAAAACTAGGCAACTCAGCCAAAGAAAACGCCTCTTTGAATATCCTTCGTATCGCCGCAGCACTGCTCCAGTGTTCACCGGCTAAACCCGCCACCTGAAAACTATTATCACAACCTTGGCTCATTTTGGTTTTAGGGAATAGCGGGGCATCGCTCCCCATCAAAAGATCACCCCTCAAATACGCAACCCACTGAATAACGATATCGCGCACATCATCACCTACAGGAAAAAAGCAGGTGGTAAAGCTTTTACTGAACTTGGTCATCACCTCCCTCGCATCTTGATAAACCGTACCCGCCTTCAAATCGATATGTTTTAACTTCAGCGAAGCAATAGCGCTATCTCTTG
>JALTPW010000931.1 GCA_026999335.1 Chromatiales bacterium | reverse complement strand
AAACTAGAACTGGTGTGCGATGACGCACGGGTGGATGAGGCGACCCAACTGATTCAGCAACATGCCCGCACCGGTCAAACCGATGCCGGATGGATTTATGTCATAGATATTGGGCAAGCAATTCGAATGGATGGGTGAGTGACATTGGGGCGGAAAAGCCGAGAGTACGAATTAGGCGTAGATTCACCGCAACAGTAGCAAGGAACAACATGTGGAGCGTGGTGGATAAATGCCCAATCCACCGCTATTCCCGAACACCTTCAACGCACAGGGGGATACCGGAGGCGTTTACACCAACCACACCATATATCCGCCCACGCCCAGCAGCAGTAACCCTGAGAGGCTACGCAACCATTGCAGATGACGAGGTGCGGAAAACCAGGGCTGCAAACGCTCAAAGCCGTGGCCAATGAGCAGCATCGGTATGCCGGTGCCTAAGCCGTAGATAAACATTAACACCGTGCCCCAGAGCATATCCCCCTGCATGGCAACTAAAGTAAGAATGCCGAGCAGGATGGGTGTGGCGCAAGGCGCAATCGCCAGAGAGAAAGCCAGGCCTGCGCCGAAGGCGGTGAGGGTGTGTTTAAAGCGTTGTGTGCCGAAGTCGGGCAAGCCTTTGATAGACCAAGCGGGCAGTTTTGCCGGGAGCAGGCCTAGCAGGTGCAGGCCCATCGCCAGAGGGATCAGCGCCAACAGCATCTGAAACAGCGGATCAAAGCGACCAAAGACCCAGCCCAACCCGGCGGTTAGCAATCCCATCAGTGCCGTTGCGGTGGCCATGCCGAAGACAAAGATCAGGGCAATGTGGGTTTGGATTTTGGGCGCTGGATTTTGATTGTTTTCACTCGCTGAGGCCTGACAACAACTGCGCCCCATGAAACCAAAGACGGCCGGGTACATGGGCAGGCAGCAGGGATTGAAGGCGGTGATCAGGCCGCCAATAATCACCAGCGGCAGAGCCAGCAAGGAGTCATTGGCGAGATAGGGAGTCAGCCATTCGGCGAAGGCATCCATCGTCTACTCCAGCAATGCATCGGCTTGGGAGAGCGCCTGGGCAAGCTGATCTTGAACGGCTTTGCTTTCACCAATAATTCGGCCCACCTCTTTTCCATCGCTGCCGATGAATACTACCGCTGGCAGAAAGCGTATCTGGTAGTGCTTGATCAGGGGGTTGTCAGGACTCCAGTCCGTCTGAATTACTTCGATCCGGTTGCTATAACGTTCGGCTGCCTGTTCCACCAGCCCGTGAATGATCTTGCAGCTTGGACTGTTGTCACCACGTATCAGGATGATGGCTGGGCCTTTGGGTAGTTTGATGCCGGCGTGTGGTGACTGTGTTGAATCTGGCCAGAGTTTGAGGGCAGAAACCGCCACCAGAAGCAGGAGAATGATGGCTCCGATAGACTTTCGATCTGGATTCATAGCGTGGTTCCTAAATGCATCCATTTTTTGTTGAGCAACATGCCGAGCCTTTATCTTCAATCTGCCCCGGCGCGCGATCCTGTACATAGGCTTCGCCCGTTTTTAACGCGTGGTCTGCTCGGGCCAGTTCGCGTCCCAGATAAGCCGCGTGATCGAGACGGCTAATCAGTTTCTGTTCGATCACTGTGGTGTAGAGCGCAGCCGGTGAAGTGGATTCAAATACGCGATTCAACACCCCCTGGTTGCTGTAGTGCTCCAGCAACAGGTACTGTTTGTTGCGGTCAGGGTAGACAACGAAATAGCCCTTGGGGTCGAGTACCAGTGGCCCCGGCTTTGTTGCACTTTCTATGGTTGGCGCATGGATGTCGTTTGGTGCATCGGTGAACGGGCCTGGATTGTTGATGGCAGCCTCGACGACCAGTGTCAGCAATTGATCCACATCGGCTTCGCCAATCTTCTCAATCAATGTCAGCTGCTGGCGAAAGGCTTCGATATGAGGTTTCTCCAGGTTTTTCAATAACGGTCGTTTGCCCTTGGCTCCAATAATTCGACCCTTCTCATCTATCCCGTTTTTCATCAGGCTCACCAGCGATTGGCCTGGCAGGTGGCCGATGGCTTTGCGGGTATCCTCACCACAGATCAGCAGAAAACGGATATGGGGATTGGTCAGCACATTGCGGATCAGATGTTCGATACCGAGATTTTCCGTATGCAAGGTGCCGACGATGGCCAGGCCTTCGATATTGGCCTCTGTCAGCGAATCGATCAGTTGATCCGAGTTGAGTGTGCACACGGCCACTGGCGCTTGAAAGCGTGTCACCCGGTAGTCTCCCGGCAGGGGCGGCCAACCCTCGCGGGCTTCAGGTTCCTGTGTTGCGCAATGGCCACCTTCGGCCACGGCGGGATCGAGTTCCGTCGCCAGATTCTGCGCCACAGCAGGCCAGCACACCTCGCAACCCAGACAGTCGTAGCGCACATCTTCAAACAGCGTGTGCGCTTCAGTGAGTAATGACGCCAACGGTTTGCCAATGGTGGTGGAGGCCTGCAAGGTGTTGACCGTCTCCTGAAAGCAGCCACAGCGCCAACACTTCTTCGCCACCATGGCTTGGCGAAGTTCTTGCGCGACTTGATCGAGTTTATGCGCCATGATCTGTCGGCGTCATATTCAACAAAACAATACCCGCCACCACCATGACAATCCCCAAGCTCTTCCAAATCCCAGCCTTCTCGTGAAGTGTCACTGCCCCCAGTACGGCCACACCCACAGTGCCGCCACCAGCCCAGATGGGGTAGACCGTGCTCACTGGCAGGGAGACCAGCGCAAGGCTGACCATATAAAAAGCCAGACCGAACGCCGCCAGTGCCAGCGCGGTGGGTAGTGGTTTGCTGAAACCCAGGCTGAAGCGCAGTGTCAGGGCAGCGGTAATCTCGGCAACGATGGCCAGTGCGACGAATAGCCATTCCAGACTCATATTCAGCAGCCCGATTTTTAGTCAGAGTTGCGGTTGATGGTTATCACGCCGATGATGACCAGTGCGATGCCAAGCGCTTTAAAAATATCCATGCTTTCATCGAATATGATGACTCCCAGCAGTGCCACACCCGCAGTTCCCCCACCTGCCCAGATGGGATAAGCGACACTCACCGGCAGGTTTTTCATCACATGGCTCACCAGATAGAGCGCCACGGCAAATGCAGCCAGTGCCAGTATCGTGGGCAGTAGCAAAGAGAAGCCTTCGCCAAAATTCAAACCTATGGCCCCTGCGATTTCAAAGCAGATCGCCAAACTCAATAGCCACCATGCGGAGGCGGGGGTTGGCTTTGATTTATAGGCTTGTTGCTGGTCAGGTGGTTTGTTCATCTTACTGTTCCAATGCCGGGCAGGACGGGTTCTGCTGGAGGCGTTGATTCGTCGTTATCGAAAATATCGAAATGAAGGGGTGGTAAAAAACAGCTCATCCCAGGCGTGCCTCCAACATCTTTAGATCGCCTTTGAGCGCTTTGAGCAGGTCGATACTGTGCAGGCGGTAATAGACCATCTTGCCGTCATCGCGTTTACGCAACCAGCCTTGGTTACGCAGTGATTTAAGCTGATGCGAGGTCGCGGCGGTGCTTAGCTCAAGCACGTGGGCGATATCACAGACACACAGCTCGCTCTTCCCCAGGGCAAACAGAATCTTCAGTCGGGTGGTATTGCCCAGCAGTTTATAAAACTCGGCCAATTCAGGGAGGCGTTCTTCTTGCTCGGACAACATCGCTTTGATGGCTGCAACCTTGTCATGGTCGAAGCAGGGGATTTTGCAAGCGTCGCTTGGGTTGATTTGAGGTGATGCTTTTTTCATGACTATGCTATTCATTTCGATATTTGCGAAAATGATACGCGATGTGATTCTCGATAGCAACATGAAGCGGCAAAGTGATGCGAGGTAAATTTGATATAATATATTTGGCTAGGCAGATATAATAAGCTGTATGAATACGGAATCACTCGCAGCACTGTTCAAAACTCTCTCCGAGCCGGTGCGGTTGCGGATCACCTACTTATTGCTGAAAGCGGGTGAACTGTGTGTCTGTGATTTAGTGGAGACGCTGGAATTGTCTCAGAGTGTGGTCTCGCGCCACCTGGCCTACCTGCGCAACAATGGTTTGGTCACAACCCGGCGAGAAGGTGTGTGGGTTTATTACCGCGTCGTGGATGGCTGTTGTGGGCCGCTGTTTGAGCATATCCGCCAGTGTGGTGAAGATAATAAAGAGATGCAGGCGGATCTTGAAAAGTTGGCGGCAACTTCCCAGCAGAAGAGGTGTGGTTGATTTTTTTGGGTCTCAATATATCTGCTTACACGGTTATACGGATTGCGGCTCAAGCAAAGGAGGTTTGAATTTTGAATATCTTCGAGCGTTACCTCACCGTCTGGGTGGTGTTGTGTATTGCGGCAGGTGTCTGGCTGGGCAATCTGCTGCCGGGGCTGTTTCAGGCAACCGGCCATATGGAGGTGGCGCAGGTCAATATCCCTGTGGGTATTCTGATTTGGGTGATGATCATCCCGATGCTGCTGAAGGTGGATTTTGGTGCCTTGCATGAGGTGCGTCAGCATGTGCGCGGTATTGGGGTGACGCTGTTTGTTAACTGGCTAGTGAAGCCGTTCTCGATGGCCTTTTTGGCCTGGGTGTTTGTCAGCCAGCTATTTGCCCCCTGGTTGCCGCAGGATCAGCTCGATAGCTATGTGGCGGGGTTGATCCTGCTGGCGGCTGCGCCCTGTACGGCGATGGTGTTTGTTTGGAGTCGCCTCTGTAACGGTGATCCGCTCTTTACGCTGTCGCAGGTGGCGCTTAACGATACCATCATGATCTTCGCTTTTGCGCCTATTGTGGCGCTGTTGCTGGGTTTGTCATCCATCATCGTGCCGTGGGATACGCTGCTGACCTCGGTGCTGCTCTACATTCTTATTCCGGTGATCATTGCCCAGTTGTGGCGCAAGATTTTGTTAGCCAAAGGCGAGGCGAATTTCGACCGCGCTGTGCAGCGCATCGGGCCGTGGTCGGTGGTGGCGCTGCTGCTGACGCTGGTGTTGCTGTTTGCCTTTCAGGGCGAGGCGATTGTGGCACAGCCGCTGATCATTGCGCTGCTGGCGGTGCCGATTTTAATTCAGGTTTTCTTTAACTCTTCACTGGCCTACTGGCTTAACCGTGCCGTGGGTGAAAAGCACAATATCGCCGCTCCGTCGGCGCTGATCGGTGCCTCCAACTTTTTTGAGCTGGCGGTGGCTGCCGCAATCAGCCTGTTCGGCATTCAATCGGGGGCCGCTTTGGCCACGGTAGTGGGTGTATTGATCGAGGTGCCCGTCATGCTGCTGGTGGTGCGGGTGGTGAATGCCAGCAAGCCCTGGTACGAATCCGGCGCGGCAGTGAAGCGCAATTCGTGAATAACGTCCAATGAGGCAGAGACAAATGACGATTAAGGTGGGTATCAACGGCTTTGGCCGCATGGGACGACTGGGTTTGCGCGCAGGTTGGGACAGTCCCGAGTTTGAGATTGTGCGCATCAACGAGATTGCCACCGATGCCACTGGCTCGGCTCACCTGCTCAAGTTCGATTCGGTACATGGCACCTGGTCTTGCGATACGAGGGCAGAAAACGGCAATGTCATCATCGGCGATAAACCGTTGGCCTACTCTTCGAATGCTTCTATTGGCGACACCGATTGGTCGGATTGCGACATTGTGATTGAGGCGACCGGCAAACATCATAAGAAGCCTGAGTCACTGAACAGCTATTTCGATCAGGGTGTGAAAAAGGTGATCGTTGCAGCCCCCACCGAAGGGGCGCTGAATATCGTCTATGGCATTAACGATGAGCAATATGATCCCGCGACAAACCATCTGCTGACAGCGGCCTCTTGCACCACCAACTGCCTCGCTCCCGTGGTGAAAGTGATGCAGGAGAAGGTGGGCATCAAACACGGTTGCATGACCACTATCCACGATATCACCAATACACAAACCATCGTCGATAAGGGCCACAAAGACCTACGCCGCGCCCGTGCTTGCGGCAACTCGCTGATTCCTACCTCGACGGGATCGGCCAAGGCCATTAGCAAAATTTTTCCTGAACTTGAGGGCAAGCTTAACGGCCATGCGGTGCGCGTGCCTTTGCTCAATGCCTCGCTTATCGACTTTGTATTTGAAGCCTCGCGCCCAGTGACGGCTGAAGAGATCAATGCTTATTTCAAAGCGGCCGCAGAGGGCGAACTCAAGGGCATTCTGGGTTATGAGGAACGGCCGCTGGTGTCGGTCGATTACCTTAATGATCCACGCTCTTCCATCATTGATGCGCTCTCCACCATGGTCATCAATGAGACCCAGGTGAAGATCTACGCCTGGTACGACAACGAGTGGGGCTATGTGAATCGCATGATGGATCTCGCCGCCAAGGTGGCGCGGAGCTTGTAATGATGGATCATGGGTTGCGTAATTACCTTGTCATCACCGGCGGCTATTGGGCGTTTACGCTGACTGACGGCGCGATCCGCATGTTGGTGGTGCTCTATTTTCATCAGCTGGGTTATTCGCCATTTGAAGTGGCAATGCTGTTTCTCTTCTACGAGTTCTTTGGCATCGTCACTAATCTGGTGGGTGGTTGGCTGGGGGCGCGTATTGGCCTTAACCTTACCATGCACATCGGCATGGGATTGCAGGTGGTGGCGCTGGCGATGCTGGCGGTGCCGGAGGTCTGGCTCAGTGTGGTTTATGTGATGGTGGCGCAGGGGCTGTCCGGCATCGCCAAAGATTTGAACAAGATGTCGGCCAAAGCCGGAGTGAAAACCTTGGTGCCCCAAGATGGAAATTCACGCCTGTTCAAATGGGTCGCCATGTTAACCGGCTCCAAAAATGCGCTGAAGGGTGTGGGCTTTTTCCTTGGTGGGGTGTTGCTTGAGTTTGTCGGATTCCAAAATGCTTTGTTGATACTGGCTGGTGGTCTGCTGTTGGTATTGATTGTCACCGCCATTTTGCTGCCACGGGGTTTGGGTAAAACCAAAGCCAAGCCAAAATTCACCCAGCTCTTCTCCAATACACCGGCCATTAACTGGCTTTCAGGGGCGCGTTTTTTTCTGTTTGGTGCGCGGGATATCTGGTTCGTGGTGGGGCTGCCGGTGTTTCTTTTTTCCGTGCTGGGCTGGCGTTTTAGTGAGGTGGGCGCGTTTCTCGCGCTGTGGGTGATTGTCTACGGCATTATCCAATC